>CANJNY010000061.1 GCA_947475715.1 Prolixibacteraceae bacterium | reverse complement strand
TCAAAGATATGTTTCTGAACATCTTCATTAATTCCAATGCCGGAATCACTCACAAAGCATTTGATTTCAGACTGATCGATCTCAATACCAAGCACTATATTTCCCTGGGATGTAAATTTGATGGCATTATCGAGGGTATGTGAAAGGACGGTCCGAAGTAATTCTGGATCGGTTTCCAATACCATCTCCGAAGTGGCCTCAGGAATCAACAAATTAAATTCCAGACCTTTATACAGGCACATCGGTTGAAATTTAGTTTCTAATTCATGAAGCAATTGAAATAGATTAACCTTTTTCAGGTTAACTTCGAGATTACCGGAATTGATCAGTGAAATATCGACATAATCGGTAATTGTATTTATCAGACGGTTTGCCGAGGCGTCCATTAACTTAACATATTCATTTTTCTCCTCCTCATTTAAATTGGGGGCGGTGAGTAAAGAGGCAAAACCCAGAATTCCATTTATCGGAGTTCGAATCTCATGTGAGATTGTTTGGAGAAAGGAGGTTTTTAGGAGGTCGCTGGCTTCTGCTTTATTTTTTGCAGCCAGAAGGTCGATAGCAATATTTTCAAGCTCCAGGGTGCGCTCCTTCACTTTCACTTCCAGGTATTGATTTTGGTTCTGTAGCTGAAGTTGTAAGGATCTGGCATAGAGCAAATTTTTGATTCTCAGGCCGACTTCTATCAGGTCAAACGGTTTGGATAAGAAATCGCTTGCTCCCTCGGCGAGCGCTTTTTGCTTTGCTTCGGTGGAAATATTAGCCGAAAGAACCAAAATAGGAAGGAAAGTATTTGGATCAAATAGTGGTTTTAACTGATTCATGATATCAAATCCTGAGAAGTATGGCATTGCCAGGTCAAGCAGGATCAGATCGGGTGCAAAACTATGAAATATTGGAAGAAACTGGCGTGAATCTGTTAAACTTTTAATATTTGAATATCCTTCCATTTCGAGAAATCCTTCCAAAAGATCAACATTAGATTGTTGGTCATCAACAATCAGAATATTCGCATTATTAAATTTTATATTATCCATGATCTATTGTTTCAACACAGAAAAATTGATTTATTTATTCCATCCGCTCATCACTTTAACAAGCATTTCTATTTTTTCTTCAAGGATTTGATTTTTCTTTTCGAGTTGCTGATAGAGGTAACGAGTTTCGAGTAGATTTCGGATACGAAGCATGACTTCAATATAATCGAATGGTTTAGCCAGAAAATCTCTTGCTCCGCTGGCCAAAGCGCGTTGTTTGGCATTTGGTGAGATATCTGCAGTGAGTACCAGGATAGGCCAAAAGACATCCTGAGGAATTAAAGGTTTAAGCAGTTCCATAACCTCATAACCGGATAATTGGGGCATCATAAGGTCTAGCAGAATCAGATCGGGCTGAAATGATTGAAAAACGCTGACAGCCTTCAAGGGATCTGTAATACTTTCAATATTTTTAAATCGCTGCATCTGAAGAAAACCAACCAGCAGATCAATATTGGGCTGATGATCATCAATGATCAGGATTTTTGCATTTTTCAGATTTGATTCAATCATTTTATCTGGTTTGTTAATAATTTAATTCGAATGGCCACTAAATTAATTCCCATTATCCAACTCTTAAAAGGATCCTTATTGGTTCATGGGTATAAGCTATTACAAACCTAAACAATAAATGTTGAATTTCTTACGCTATGTGACCCATTTATCGACTTCCATTAAAAATAAACGTACATCAAGAGGTTTGGTTAAGAAGTTTCGTGCTCCGGCACTCAATAATTTTTCAAGTTGTTTTGGGAGTGCATCAGCACTAATTATGACCACAGGAATCTGCTTTGTTATTTCATTCGCCTGCAGGATTGCCAATACATCACCCCCATGGATATCCGGCAGGTTAAGGTCCAGAAGGATAAGATCGGGTTTGTATTGTATCGCCAGGGGGAGTGCCTGCTTTCCATACATACTGGTAATTAAACGAATATTAAAACATTGCGAACTGATAATTTGTTCCATTAATTCAATATTCGAGGGATTATCTTCCAAATATAAGATTGTTCCGGTAATATTTGTGGGATTATTTTCCGCAGAGGTAATTGGCTCTTCCTTTTCAAAATCAGTTGTTAGATTTTTAATCTCAGGCAGTTCAATCCAGAATGTACTTCCCTGCCCCTGAATGCTTTCAACTCCAATTGTTCCGCCCATTGCATCCATCAGTTTTTTAACTACCGAAAGACCAAGACCGGTTCCTTCAATGGTCGTATTTTCTGCCCCCATTCGTTCGAAGGGGATAAAGAGTTTATGAATATCCTGGGGTGCAATACCTGAACCGATATCTGTAATTGAAATCCGGACCGAAGTTATTCCGGTTTCAGGCAACTCTATTTTTTCAACCTTTATAATTACAGATCCCTCTATTATATTATATTTCAACGCATTGCTTAACAAGTTTAATAAGACCTGTTTTAACCGTTGGCGATCAGCCCTGACAAAGTATTGATATTTAAATGAATCTGACAGTTCCAGTTTAATCTTTCTCTCTTCGGCAAGCGGAAGTACCGAATCGATCATCTCGCGAATAACACCGTTAACGAGAACGGTCTCGATAATAAGCTCAATATGACCGGCTTCGATACGAGAGATTTCAAGAACTTCGTTTATCAGATTAAGAAGGTGTTTACCGCTATTTAGAATATGACCTATACCTTTTTTCTGTTGTTCATTAAATTTACTTTCAAGCTGCAGAAGCTGGGCAAACCCAAGTATTGAATTCATTGGTGTACGCAATTCATGACTCATTCGGGAGAGGAATTCGCTTTTGGCAAGGTTCGCCTTCTCTGCCTCATTTTTTGCATGATTGATATTTTGAATCATTTGCTTCCGATCGGTTATATCAAAGAATGTAACCACTGCTCCCTCGATTTTTCCGTTGATAAATATCGGATAGGACCAATACTCGGCAGGCAGGCAGATACCATCCGACCTCCAAAGTACTTCATTGTCCACATGGGTTCCCTCACCTTTGATAAAGGCTAAATGGATCCGGCAATCATTAATATCCAGTAATGTTCCGTCAGCATTTGAATGATGGATCAGATTATGCATGTTTTTGCCCAGTAATTCGTCGGGGCTGGTAAGTCCCAGCATTCGAACACATGCTGTATTGGAGAAGGTGCAATTTCCAAGCAGGTCTATTCCATAAATCGCTTCGGCAGTAGAGTTAAGCAGAATTTTAAACCGCTCCTCACTCTGCTTAAGTTCGCGGGTGAGTTGTTCTGCAATTTGCTTTGCTTTTGAAATGGTACTCAGCAAAGCCAGGGCTAAAGCTGTTAACAATAAACTTATTGTTATGCCACCGATCAATTTAATTAAGACATTATTGGTCAAATAATTATTCTGATTGGTTTGAATAAAATTCAGCATCCATCTTTTTCCATTAAAATCTATCGGAATGGTGATCGATGCGGAAGGAGAAATACGTGTCTGTTGGGAATCGAAAGCCTTGCTAGTATAGAGTAATGCATTATTTGACAGGCTGTCGTCGTAAACCCTTAATTGAATACTGTTTAATTTATCACTATCCCATCGTCCTAAAATTCCGGCCATCAGATCGTTCATCCGGAATGGGCTGTAGGTCCACCCCTTTAATGCGCACCTGCGCTGATCAACGGTGGATATTGGCATTCCTTTATGATAAACGGGAACATACATTAAAGAACCAACCTGAATGTCCTGATTGGTTTCCTGCACCAGTTTTACTTTTCCGGATAGCACTGCCAGATCCGAATCGCGCGATAGCTCCATGGCATACCTTCTAACCGGTTCTGAAAACATATCATATCCAATAGCACGAAGGTTCCGACCGGAAAAGGGTTCTAAATAAAGTACAGCGCTATAGATCTCCCGCTCGCCGATTGGTTTGACAACATATTGATCAAATCCCTCTGATCGAACCTGACTGATATGTTTATTAAGTTGACTTTTAGGAATAATTACCGAATAACCGACACCCTGAACACCAGGCAGATTCTCATTTATCTTGATCCGCTCAACAAAATCATGCCACTGTTGACGGTTAACAGTATCACTTGAAACGGTGTAGGCTGAAGCTGAGCGGAGCAGGAAGGCATAAGCGTGTAAACGGATAGCTATTTTTGTTTTGATTTCGTCACAAATCAGTGAGAACTCCTTTTTTTTAGTTATGACCTCATTGTGAGCGGCATTTATAGAAACCAAAACAGTTAAAAGAACTCCTATAATCAAAACAACAGAGGCCTTCCAGCCATTTTGAAAACTGACCTTCAGAAATAAGGAAATGTACTTTAATCTGCTCAATCTCATTTTCTCCATTTGATTTCAACCGATATGGGTAAAGGTAATTCTATTCATCTATTTCTCACCATAAATGAATCCACTACGTTGAGAAATTCCATAATATCCAATGGTTTAGTTAAATAATTACGGGCACCGGCAATCATCAACTTATCGATTTGAGGCTTCATTGCATCGGCAGTTATAATTACAACAGGAATTGACTTTGTTTTGAGGTTATTCTGCAATATTTTAATTACATCTCTTCCATGAATATCTGGCAAATTCAGGTCCAGAAGTATTACATCCGGGTCAAATTCAATTGCCATTTGCAGAGCATTAAGACCAATAGTACTGGTTACCAATCGGATACCTTTGCGTTGGTTTAACAGTATTTGATCTATAAGTTCGATATTTGAATTATTATCTTCGATATATAGAATTGTACCAATATGGGTTTCATTAGGCTCCTCAGTCTTGGGTAGTCCAGATAATTGCTGAATTTTATCCAGTTGATTTATGGTTTGGGGAAGTTCGATCCAAAAGGTGCTTCCCTTGCCTATTTCACTCTCCACGCCCATTATTCCACTCATGGCATCCATAAGTTTTTTGACTAAAGCGAGTCCCAGCCCGGTACCTTCGGTACTTATCTTCCCTTTTCCTACCCGAACAAAAGGTTTAAAGAGTTTTGAGATATCATCCGAAGCAATACCATAACCGGTATCCTGCACTGCAATTCGCAGGAGAATAATCCCCTCATCATTAGGTAACATTGCAGTAGTTTTCACCCAGATAGTTCCCCCCTCGCGGTTATATTTGATCGCATTATTAAGCAGATTTAGCAGAATCTGTCTCAGACTCTGACGATCTGACTTAACATAAAAATTGAAAGCCGGCGAATTATCCACGATAATTTCGATTTGCCTGGCTTTGGCAATTGGCTGGACCATTTCGATCATTTCGGCAATCACCGAGTTTAAACTGACAGGTTCCATCGAGAGGGAGAGCATACCCGCCTCGATACGGGATAAGTCAAGTACTTCATTAATTAAATTAAGTAAGTGCCTGCCGCTGTTTAAGATATGTTTCACCCCTTTTTGGTGTGCAGGGATAAGGTTTCCCAGCTCCATGAGTTGTGCGAATCCCAGAATTGAATTCATTGGTGTTCTGAGCTCATGGCTCATTCGGGATAAGAATTCGCTTTTTGCAAGGTTTGCCTGTTCAGCTTCGTTTCTGGCCTTAATGATCTCCTGTTCAGTTTGTTTTTGGGCGGTAATATCCCAGTTAGTACCAATTATTTGGAAAGGCGTCCCTTCTGAGTCACGGTTAACAACGGCAAGTCCTTTAATATTATGGATAGAACCATCCGGCCACTGAACCTTAAATTCGGTATTAAAATCTTTTTCGCCGTTCATAGCCAGCCGGATTTCTTCATTTCCTCTCTCCCTGTCATCGGGGTGAACTCCTGCCAGCCAGGCTTCATATGCTCCTGAAAATTCTTCCTTCCGGATTCCATATAATGCAAACATTTGATCATCCCAAACAAGCTTATTGTTTAAAATATCATATTCCCACACCCCAACACCCCCCGCCTGTACTGCTAAAGCAAGTCGATACGAGATATGTTTAAGGTTATCCTCTGCCTCTTTTCGTTCCGTGATATCCTGAAGTGTGCCGTAGGTTCCGGTGATCTGATTCTTTTCGTTTAATCCTAACCGTGCAAAGACTTCGATCCACCGAAAGCCTCCATCTTTGGTCAAATATCGGACCTGATGGCGACAATAATCTTTTTCACGCATAATTAATGGAAGGAACAGATCCATATTCCTTTTGCGGTCATCGGGATGAACATAATTAACAAAAAGTTGCCCGATTGACTCTTCCACGCTAAAACCTGTAATTTCTTCCCATGATTTATTCAGAAAAATCCATAATCCATCTGCATCTGTCTGAAAAATAATCTCTTTAATATTCTCCAGAACGGTTTTATAACTGTGTTCTGAGGCAACCAAGGCATCCTCTATTTTTTTACGCAGGGTAATATCGGTAATAAATCCATGCCAAAGCACAGCACCATTAGAGAGAAGTTGAGGTAATGCATTTCCAAATAACCAGTTGACCGTTCCGTCATCAAATTTAACACGATATTCATCACGCCAAAGGGTAAGGTTTCTTGCTGAATTTTGAATTGAAGCAACTACGTTTTCGAGGTCATCAGGATGAATCCTTGAGAATACAAGTGAGGCATCATTGACAACATCGCGGGGCGAAACCCTGTAAATATCGTGTATTCCTTCACTGGCATAAGGAAAACAGGAAGACCCATCGGGGTTTAGCTGGAACTGGTAAACTGTACCCGGTACCCGGTCGGCGATTTTATTTAGTCGGTCGAGGGCTTCGGCGGTTGCCGCTGAGGCGAATTTACGTTCCGAAATTTCAGTCTGAAGAATGGCATTGGTATCAGAAAGCTGGGAAGTCCGTTCTTGAATACGATTTTCAAGCGTGGCATTGAGGTTTCTGATTTCCAATTCTTTTTGTTTTTTCTCTGAAACATCTCGAATGAATGCTAAAACATTGTCTGATCCAAGAGGAACCAATCTGGCTTCAAAATAACCAGATTTATCTATCTGGACCTGAGAGGCCTGATATTCATAAGAAACCGTTTTTTGTTGGGTAATACATTGGGTAATATTTTGAAGATGAAACCGAACAGTTTCTTTATCAAATAAGGCTTCAATATTTATTCCAATAACCTTCTCTTCGGCAATAAGCAATTTCTCAGGAGTGTTGGTATAATACTCCAAACTGTTTCCATATTGATCCAATACCAGGATAAGGTCAGGCATTGCCGTAATAATCGCATTTAAACGTTCATTCTGTTGGTTAATTTTTTTCTGAGAAAGTTTGCGGTCAGTAATATCCCGGTATTTCCATAAATGGCCGTTGTAGGCATTATTCAAATAGGTAGGGATATAATCGCGCTCGAAATACTTGCCGTCAGCAAGTTCAAGTTCATCATTGAGTACCGCTATTTTGTCAACAAGGATCTTTTGGATTTGGACCAGGAACTGTTCCGGATTTTTGAAAAGAGCCTTACTCTGTTCTGCAGAATTGGAACAATCGGCTCCAACCAGGGCTTCAGGCGGAGCAGGAATTGAAAACATATTACAGAATAATTGGTTGGTCAAAACAATTCTCCGAAGAGAATCCTCAAGAAGAATCCCCTCCTGCATATTTATAATCAGGTTACTGAGCAGGGCACTCTTCTCTTTCAAAGCCTCCTGGGCCAGTTTGCGGTCGGATATATCCCGAATAATTCCGTAAGCGCCGGTATAGTTTTTATTTTCATCAAATTTAGGAGAGGAACTTACATTGATGTATTTTGAATTTCCGGCTTTTGTAACGATCTGAAGTTCGTAATCATTGGTAATACCATCCCTACGGCTGGCCGTTTGGGTATTAATTTTGGTAATTTCATCCTGATTTAAAAATTCCAGTAACGAGGTTCCAGTCAGCTGCTCGGTTGTTGTTTCAAATATTTTAGCAGCTGCCGGATTAACAAATTCGAAAATTTCATCCTGATTCACTACCCCTATCCCATCGGCTTGCGATTGTACAATAAGCTTGAACTTTCTTTCACTTTCCTGAAGTGCATCCTGCGCCATCTTACGTTCTGTGATATCCCGCTGGAAGTAAAGAATGCTTTCAGGATTTCCATTCCCATCATATAATACAGAGGAATTCAATTCGACATAAAACAGGCTTTTATCCTTTCTAACAGCCACATATTCATTCACTTTACTTTCTTCTTTCCCTTCAATAAGCTTCTGAAGGTTCGAAAGTAATAAACTATGAAATTCAGGATCAATAAAATCGAGGAAAGAACAACCGATAAAGCTCAGTTTTTCCTCCGGAGAATAGCCATGCATAATTGCTATTTTATCCGATAAAAGTTGAATTTTACCCTCCAATGAGGCCATTCCGATCCCATCAGTAGAGGTACTAATGATAGCCTCCCATTTTTGGCTGCTTTGACGCAGGTTCTCTTCGGATCTTACAAGTTGAGTAATATCGAGAATATGGGAGTACAACAAGGATGAATTGTTGAATTTTATCGGACCGGAAAAGACTTCTACATCCCTAATTTCGCCGTTTGACAGAAGGTGTTTAAAATAGAAATGATGCCGTTTTTCTTCCTTGGCCAACTGCATTTCATACCGTATCTCTTCGGGTGTAAGTGTATTGATCTGAGCAATGTTTTTATTGCAGATCTCAGTGTGTGACCACCCATAATACTGACATGCTGCCGCATTAGCATCCACAATCGCACCGGAAATAAAATCAATTATTAGAATCACGGAGTGATTATTGTAGAACAACGCTTCCTGCCACTCCTTACTTTTGAGCAACTCAATCTCCGTTTCTTTCCTGAGTTTTATCTCGTGATTCAGTGAAACCTTCAAGCTATCCAACTCACACCTTAAATCTGCTAATTCCTCAATCAAGTTAATATTAGACATACCTTGAAAATTATTCATTTTCATTATTTAAAACCTTTTCTTCCAGGCCATCGCAATTAAGGTTTAATGTTCAGCAATATGGCTATAGCTAACTGAGATTTTAGTGTTTAAGCCTGTCAAAAATAACCAAAATACGTTTTAAAACAATATATATTTGTCAATATTTTTTCCAGAATGTAAAATAAAGTGTTGAAGTTAAAAGAAATAATCTGCTAATATTTATAATGCCCGATATCTTCGAGGGAGGATGCACGGATAAATTCAGCGCGCGCCTTGACTTCCCCCTTGGCCATCTTATTAAAATTCTGGGCAGAGCGTGAATATTCAAGATCACGGTTGGCATCGATGACAAGCAGGTAGCTCATGATGATATAACCAGCCATCTCGACCAGGCGCCGGGCATGGAAATCGATGAATTCGGGGTCGCCTACATTGATAACTTTTTCGGCAGCCTCTTCAAAATCCCAGGTTAAGGAGATTAACACGCGCCTGTATTTTTCGAGGTCGGGCTTTAATACCTGTTTTTCGTATACCCGGATCTGTTTCAGATATCCTTCAGTGGTAACACCTCTGATTGCAGCAACGACCTGAAGTTGGGTGGTCCCTTCGTAGATTGAGGTGATACGGGCATCGCGGTAGATCCGTTCGACAGCGTAATCTTTCATAAATCCGGACCCTCCGTGAATTTGAATGGCGTCGTAGGCGTTCTGGTTGCAATATTCAGAGGTGATCGCTTTAACCAGTGGGGTAAAGATATCTGCCAAACGCTGGAACTCCTTCATTTCATCACGTTCCTCTACAGTAAGTTTCCGCTCTTCGGAGATATGTTGGTAAGTCTTGTAAACATCTACGAATCTGGCTGTTTCATAAAGCAAGGTACGAGAGCCGTCGAGTTTTGCCTTCATCACTGAAAGCATTTCGTAAACAGCAGGGAAATGAATAATTGTTTTTCCAAACTGGGCACGCTCTTTGGCATATTGCAATGCCTCGCGGTAGGCTGCTTCTGAGATTCCCACTGCCTGCGCTGCAATTCCCAGACGGGCACCGTTCATCAAGGCCATAACATATTTAATCAGACCCATTTTACGGTTTCCGATCAATTCACCCGGTGCATCCTTAAAGACAAGTTCGCAGGTTGGCGAACCAATGATACCCATTTTATGTTCGATTCTGCGTACCGAAACACCACCTCTGCGTTTGTCGTAGACATACATTGATAAACCACGGCCATCGCGTGTCCCCTCCTCTGAGCGGGCGAGAACCAATGCGATGTCGCCATCTCCATTGGTAATAAACCGTTTAACCCCATTAAGCAACCATATTCCCTGACTTTCAGACCAGGTTGCTTTAAGTTGTACTGCCTGAAGGTCGGATCCTGCATCGGGTTCGGTTAAGTCCATAGCCATTGTATCACCCTGAACCACCCGAGTAAGCCACCGCTCTTTTTGCTCTTCAGAAGCAAACTCATTTAATGTTTCGGCGCAATCCTGAAGACCCCAGATATTTACAAATCCGGCATCGGCACGCGAAACAATATCAGCAGCCATAATATAGGGTACAATCGGAAAGTTTAATCCACCGAAACGGCGGGGTAATGTAATCCCGAGTAAACCTGCCTTTACAAGTGCATCAAGGTTTTCCTGGGTTCCGCGGGCATAGATTACCTTTCCGTCGACGACCTGAGGTCCCTCGGCATCAATTGATTCGGCATTTGGGGCAATGATATTTCCGCTGATCTCCCCCACCACTTCGAGAACACGTTCATAACTATCCATAGCGTCCTCAAAATCGATCGGGGCATAATCAAAATCTGCCTTATCGACGAAATTGCGTTCCTTTAGCATCACCAGCTTTTGCATCATGGGATGCGAGAGGTGGAATTTTAAGTCTCTGTTATCGTTATATAAATTTGCCATTTCTCTTTTAATTTTTTAAAGCCCCACTTAACCTCCCCAAACGGGAGGATTCGAACAGTAAGACTTAGGTTAAACCATATTACATCGTGTTTTATAGCTCACCACCTTTGGAGGGGTCGGGGGAGGCTTTTTACTTCGTATTTTGTTTGTAAAACCTGATCATTTTAGGAATTATCTCCGAAATATCTCCTGTGATAACGTAATCTGCCAGTGAGTTAATTGGAGCATCGGGGTCCGTATTGATAGAGATTATCTGTGCAGATTCTTCCATACCGGCCCGGTGTTGTACCTGACCTGAAATACCGCAAGCGATATAGAGTTTTGGGCGTACCGTAATTCCGGTTTGCCCGATCTGTCGTTCATGATCGGCATACCCGGCGTCAACAGCCGCGCGCGAGGCACCCACTTCGGCTCCAAGCAGATCTGCAAGTTCATACAGCAGTTTAAAATTTTCTTTTGATCCAACGCCATATCCGCCTGAAACCACAATGGTAGCACCCTTAATATTGATTTTCCTTTTTTCGAGATGACGTTCGATAATCTGAACTGCGAAATCGGTATCTGAAACATATTTCGAAACTTCAAGGTGGTTTATCTTAGCGGGATAATTGACATTGATAATCTGTTTTCTCATCACCCCTTCGCGAACGGTAGCCATTTGAGGGCGACAGTCGGGATTAATGATCCATGCAATTATATTTCCTCCAAAGGCGGGGCGAATCTGATACAATAGATTTTTATAGGTCTTACCCGCTTTTTTATCTTCGTGATCTCCAATCTCGAGACTTGTACAGTCGGCGGTTAAACCGCTGTGAAGTGCAGAGGAGACACGTGGACCTAAATCGCGGCCAATGGGTGTTGCACCCATGAGGGCGATCTGAGGTTTTTCATCCTGGAACAATTTGATTAAAACCGCTGCGTGTGGTGCGGTAGTATAAGGTGCCAAACGGGGATCATCAATCAGATGAACCACATCGGCGCCATAGGGGATTACCTGTTTTTCAACATCTTTTAGGGCGGAACCAATGATAACAGCCTCGAGCTGACATTTAAGTTCATTGGCCAGTGAGCGTCCTTTGGTCAGCAATTCAAGGCTCACATCGGCCACTACGCCATCTTCAACTTCACAATAAACAAATAAGTTATCCATTCTTCGAAATTTTTTATCTGTAAATAACAACTAACCAATAACATGACTATCAATCAACTCTTTCATCAGGTCATTGATACCTTCATCGGCAGCAGTCAGTCGTTTCGCGTCCTTTGCCTGTAAGATAACATTCTCAATCCGTTTAACTTTAGTAGGAGAACCTGCCAGACCCAAATGTTCGGGTGCAGATTGGATGTCCCGGACAGTCATCTCCTGAATATTGAGGAAGGGACGGGAATCATAGAGGTAGAGATAATCTTCAGCAGCATCCTGGCGTTCGGTAACCGTCCGTGCATGTTTGTATTTCATCAGCAGTTTTGCATTGCGTGACCGGCAATCGGGAGCTGAACTGTTAACAGTCAGGAGCAGCGGAAGGGGTGCTTTTACCGTTTCAACGCCGTTGTCGAGCCGGCGCCGGCAGGTAATCTTAGCCTTTTCAATCTGAAGGATCTCTTCAACATAGGTTATCTGGTTAATGCCCAGTTTTTCGGCCACCTGAGGGCCCACCTGTGCGGTGTCACCATCGATTGCCTGACGTCCTGCCACGATTAGATCAAACATACCCATCTCCTTTATCGTCTGGGATAATGCATAGGAGGTTGCAAGGGTATCAGAACCGGCAAAAGCCCTGTCGCTTAACAATATGCCATCATCAGCACCACGATAGAGTCCTTCGCGGATGATCTCAGCAGCACGGCCCGGCCCCATGGTTAATATGGTGACCGTTGTTCCGGGGATCTGGTCTTTAACTCTTAGCGCAATCTCAAGTGCGTTAAGGTCCTCCGGATTGAAAATTGCAGGAAGCACGGCTCTGTTCACCGTTCCATCAGCTTTCATGGCATCCTTCCCAACATTTCGTGTATCGGGAACCTGCTTGGCAAGTACTATAATTTTTAAACCCTTCATAATAATATGTATGATTTTAAACCGTTCGGAGAGCAAATATAAAACTTCAGAAGTTGCTGACAAATTCTACAAACCAGCCACTGTTGGACGAGATAGATTTGTCGAATGGAGGGAGAAAAAAAACATCAATCGTAACACTACTGTTTTTCAAAGACTTCAAAGAGAAGGAAATAGAAATCAACATGAAAAAACGGATCAAAATGCTGATATTGAAGGTGATAATTTAGAATGATTATTGAAAAAAACAATAAAGTCCGAGCCCGACTTTGAGTCGGATCCGGACTATAAAACAGTTAGTCCGGGACCGACAAAAAGAGTCGGGCCCGGACCAGCCTGTAAATAAATTCTGAAAAGTTATGCCTGACCGTGTGGTCCGCTAAAAGTCATAGGAACCAAATTATTCTGTCCTTCGTGAATTTGTATCGGACCATGAATAGCTTCATATTTTGAAACATTTTCCTGCAAAGCAAACATAAGCCTTTTAGCATGTTCCGGGGTCAATATGATCCTGGATTTTACATTGGCCTTTGGAATACCGGGCATCACCAGGACAAAATCGACCACGAACTCCGATGGAGAATGGGTAATAATGGCCAGATTTGAATAAGTACCCTGAGCAATCTCTTCGGTCAATTCAATATTCAGTTGATTCTGATCTTCGTTATTCATAACTATCAATTAATAATCTTCGTCTTCGTTACCCATTGAATCACCCTTTTTCGAATCGATCAAACGATCATATTCGTCCTTGGAACCAACAACGATATTTTTAAACATTGGGTTACCCGTTCCGGCAGGGATTAGATGGCCGCAAATTACGTTTTCTTTCAAACCTTCAAGGTAGTCGATTTTGCCGTTAATTGCGGCTTCATTTAACACCTTGGTAGTTTCCTGGAACGACGCTGCCGACATCCACGATTTAGTCTGAAGTGATGCACGGGTAATTCCCTGCAAAACCTGGCTTGAAGTTGCTGGAACCGCATCGCGGGCTTCCACCGTTTTCTTATCCCGACGTTTGAGCAATGAATTTTCATCTCTTAAACGACGCGCAGTGATGATCATTCCCGGACGTAATGCTTCGGAATCACCAGACTCGGTAATAATTTTCTTTGCAAAAACCCAATCATTTTCAGTGGTGAAATCACCCTTATCAACGATTTGTTTTTCAAGGAAACGGGTATCACCGGCATCTTCGATTTCAACCTTACGCATCATCTGGCGAACAATGACTTCGAAATGTTTGTCATTAATCTTCACACCCTGCATCCGGTAAACGTCTTGTACTTCATTCACGATATATTCCTGAACTTTTGTAGGACCTTTGATTGCAAGAATATCGGACGGAGTTATTGCACCATCAGAGAGGGCAATACCAGCGCGGACATAGTCACTCTCCTGAACCAGAATCTGGCGGGAAAGTGGTACGAGATATTTTTTAACTTCACCGGTACGTGATGTAATTACCACTTCGCGGTTACCACGTTTAATTTTACCCAAGGTTACCTCACCATCAATTTCAGAAACCACCGCAGGGTTTGAAGGGTTACGGGCTTCGAAAAGTTCGGTAACACGTGGCAGACCACCCGTGATATCACCAGCTTTTCCTGATGCACGCGGAATCTTCACTAATACCTCACCACTCTTGACCATCTGGCCGTCATCCACACTTAAGTGACCACCTACCGGAAGGTTGTAAGAACGGATCTCCTGATCATTCTCGTCAACAATCTGTAAGGTTGGATTTTTGGTTTTATCTCTTGTTTCGATGATAACCTTCTCCTTGTAACCGGTTTGTTCATCCGATTCTTCACGACAGGTCACACCGTCAATTAAGTCACTATACGAAACACGTCCGTTGAATTCATTAACAATTACACCGTTATATGGATCCCACTCGCAAATTACGGTATCCTTTTTAATGTCTGCCTTATCCTTAACGAATAATTTAGAACCATAAGGCATACTGTGAGTCGAAAGGGTAATCCCGGTATTTTTATCAATAATCTTCAATTCGGCAAGACGACTTACGACGATATCAATAATATCTCCCTTCTCATCTGTCCATTCTACGGAGCGTAATTCTTCAATTTCAGCAATACCATCGTATCGAGCTACAACTGTTGACTGCGTGGAAACGTTACCCGCGATACCCCCTACGTGGAATGTACGAAGGGTAAGCTGAGTTCCAGGTTCCCCGATTGACTGTGCAGAGATTACCCCTACAGCCTCACCGAGCTGGATCATCTTGGCAGTTGCAAGATTTCGGCCATAACACTTGGCACAAACACCATTCTCAGCCTCACAGGTTAATACTGATCGGATCTCGACACGCTCAATTGGCGAATCTTCAATCACTGCCGCAATATCTTCGATAATCTCTTCTCCGGCGGTGATAATCAGTTTACCGGTAAGTGGATGATAAATATCGTGAACCGTTGTACGACCCAGGATACGTTCTGACAATGATGCGACAACCTCTTCGTTATTCTTCAATGCCATTGCAATCAAGCCACGTAATGTACCGCAGTCATCGAGATTAATAATTACATCCTGAGCTACGTCGACAAGACGACGGGTCAAATAACCTGCATCAGCCGTTTTTAACGCGGTATCCGCCAAACCTTTACGAGCACCGTGAGTTGAGATAAAGTACTCAAGTACCGATAGCCCCTCTTTAAAGTTTGCAAGGATCGGGTTTTCGATAATTTGAGAGCCTGTTGAACCGGATTTCTGTGGTTTTGCCATCAATCCACGCATTCCGCAAAGCTGGCGAATCTGTTCTTTTGATCCACGCGCACCGGAATCCAACATCATATAAACCGAGTTAAACCCTTGTTTATCGGTGCTGATTGTTTTCATTACACTGGAAGTCAACCTGGCATTTACATGTGTCCAGATATCGATTACTCCATTGTATCGTTCGTTATTGGTGATGAATCCCATGTTATAGTTATTCAAGACCTCCTCAACTTCAGCATATCCTTCGGCAACCATTTCTGCTTTAACCGGCGGGATAATTACATCATCAAGGTTAAATGACAGACCACCGCGGTAAGCCATTTTATATCCAAGATCCTTAATGTCATCAAGGAACTGGGCAGTAATCGCGTTATCGGTTCTTGCTAAAATATCAGCAATGATATCCCTTAACGCTTTTTTAGTCAGAATTTTATTGATATATCCGGCAGCCGAAGGGACATATTCGTTGAACAGAATACGACCCAGGGTGGTATCAATCATCATAGTCTTAAGCTCACCATTTTCATTAAAATCCTGAGATCTTACATTTACAATGGCGTGCATGTCAACTTTCCCTTCGTTGTAGGCAATGATAGCTTCTTCGGGAGAATAGAATGATAACCCTTCCCCTTTGGCACCCTTACGTTCTTTGGTCATGTAATAAAGACCAAGAACCATGTCCTGAGAAGGAACCGTTATAGGAGCTCCGTTAGCAGGGTTAAGCAAGTTGTGTGAAGATAACATCAAAACCTGTGCCTCTAGAATTGCTGCATTTCCCAGCGGAAGATGGACTGCCATCTGGTCACCATCGAAGTCGGCGTTAAAACCGGTACAAACCAATGGGTGCAGACGTATTGCCTTTCCTTCAACCAAGACTGGCTGGAATGACTGAATTGATAAACGGTGAAGTGTAGGAGCACGGTTCAAAAGTACCGGATGACCTTTCATCACGTTTTCCAGAATATCCCAAACAACAGGATCTTTACGATCAACAATTTTCTTGGCCGATTTTACAGTCTTCACGATACCGCGTTCAATCAGTTTTCTGATTACAAATGGTTTGTAAAGCTCTGCAGCCATATCTTTAGGAATACCACACTCGTGCAATTTCAGGTGAGGTCCAACCACGATTACAGAACGGGCTGAATAATCGACACGTTTACCCAACAGGTTCTGACGGAAACGACCTTGTTTTCCTTTGAGGGAATCTGAGAGTGATTTCAGAGGACGGTTATTATCCGTTTTAACTGCGTTAGATTTACGGCTGTTATCAAATAATGAATCTACAGCTTCCTGGAGCATACGTTTCTCGTTACGGAGAATAACCTCAGGTGCCTTTATTTCAATTAATCGTTTTAGACGGTTATTGCGGATAATTACCCGGCGATAAAGGTCATTTAAATCCGATGTTGCAAAACGACCTCCATCCAATGGAACCAATGGGCGTAAGTCGGGCGGGATAACCGGAACAACTTTTACGATCATCCATTCGGGTTGATTTCTCCCCTTTGAAGATCGGAATGCTTCAACCACGTTAAGACGTTTTAAAGCCTCATTTTTACGTTGTTGTGAAGTTTCGTTTCCAGCCTTATGACGCAAATCGTAGGATAGTTCATCCAATTCGAGTCTTTCGAGCAATTTATGGAGTGCAATGGCACCCATATCGGCAATAAATTTGTCAGGATGCTCATCATCTAACATCTGGTTCTCCTTTGGAAGGGATTCCAGGATGTCGATATACTCCTCTTCAGTAAGAAAATCGAGGTATTTAACTCCGTCGTTACGTTTAATTCCGGGGTTAATGACCACATATCTTTCGTAGTAAATAATCATATCGAGTTTCTTGGTAGGAAGACCTAACAAGTAACCCACTTTATTGGGTAATGATTTGAAATACCAGATGTGAACAACGGGAACCACCAATGAGATGTGCCCCATCCTTTCGCGACGCACTTTTTTCTCGGTTACCTCAACACCACAACGGTCGCAAACGATTCCACGATAGCGGATTCGCTTGTATTTACCGCAATGACATTCGTAATCTTTTACCGGGCCGAAGATCCGCTCACAAAAAAGACCGTCACGTTCAGGTTTGTATGTTCTGTAGTTAATCGTCTCAGGTTTGAGAACTTCTCCATGTGAGCGTTCAAGTATTTCTTCCGGAGAAGCAAGACTGATACTAATCTTGGTGAAGTTACTCTTAACCTTATTATCTCGTCTGAATGCCATAATTTTTTGAAAAAAAAATGTAGAATATAACTGATTTTATTCTCAAGGAACAGGTTTAACCTGCGACAGCGTGCCGACACAGGTTAAATCTGAACTTACTATTCCAGGTTTACGCTTAATCCCAGGCCTCTAAGCTCGTGCAAGAGTACGTTCAAAGATTCAGGGATTCCGGGGTGTGGAAGAGGATCGCCTTTAACGATTGCTTCATATGCCTTGGCACGACCGATAACATCATCCGATTTGACGGTGAGAATCTCCTGAAGAATATTTGCTGCACCGAATGCTTCGAGTGCCCAAACCTCCATCTCACCAAATCGCTGACCACCGAACTGCGCTTTACCACCCAAAGGTTGCTGCGTGATCAGGGAGTAAGGTCCAATCGAACGTGCATGCATCTTATCTTCAACCATGTGGCCCAGTTTAAGCATATAGATCACACCCACTGTTGCAGGCTGATCAAATGGTTCACCGGTTTCGCCATCATAAAGATTGGTCTTACCAAAACGTGGGATACCTGCCTTATCGGTATATTCACAAATCTGATCCAGTGTTGCACCATCGAAAATCGGTGTTGCAAAAGTAAGACCAAGTTCTTTACCGGCCCAGCCAAGTACCGTTTCGTAAATCTGTCCAAGGTTCATACGCGAAGGTACCCCCAACGGATTGAGCACAATATCGACAGGGGTTCCATCGGCAAGGAAAGGGAGATCTTCATCACGCACAATGCGTGAAACAATACCCTTGTTACCATGGCGACCCGCCATCTTATCACCAATCTGAAGTTTACGTTTCTTTGCGATATATACTTTAGCCAACTGCAGGATTCCAGCAGGAAGCTCATCTCCAATAGTCACATTGTATCGTTTACGACGGGCTACAGCTTCAGCTTCCTTGTATTTCATGATGAAATTATTCACCAGCGCTGCAATCATATCGTTTTTATCCTTGTCTGTTGTCCACTTGTTCGGATTAACATTCAGGAAGTCGATACCTTGTAATTGTTTGAGTGTAAATTTATTTCCCTTGGTAATTAAATCGGCGTTAAAATAATCCTTAACCCCCTGAGAAGTTTTCCCATTAACGAGGTTAAAAAGTTTATCGATAAGGATTTCGCGAAGTCTTGCAGTTTCATTTTCCAGTTCAACATCGATCTGCTCCAGTAAAGGTTTTGTCGCCATTTTACCTTTCTTCTCTTTCACAACGCGAGAGAAAAGTTTTTTGTCAATAACTACGCCGTTTAATGAAGGAGAAGCTTTTAATGAAGCATCCTTAACATCACCTGCTTTATCGCCGAAGATAGCCCGCAAGAGTTTTTCTTCGGGTGAAGGGTCAGATTCCCCCTTAGGAGTGATCTTTCCGATCAGGATATCGCCCGGTTTAACGATTGCGCCAATGCGAATCAATCCGTTTTCATCAAGATTACGGGTTGCTTCCTCGCTTACATTAGGAATATCAGAGGTGAACTCTTCAGCTCCCCGTTTGGTATCGCGCACTTCGAGCGAATATTCATCAATATGGATGGAGGTAAAGATATCATCACGAACGATACGTTCGGAGATAACGATAGCATCCTCATAGTTATACCCCTGCCATGGCATAAATGCAACTTTCAGGTTACGGCCCAATGCCAGTTCTCCATTAGCGGTTGCATAACCCTGGGTTAAAATATCTCCGGCCTTCACGCGTTGCCCTTTACGAACAAGCGGTTTAAGGTCAATACAGGTACCCTGATTGGTTTTTTTGTATTTAGAAAGATTATAGCTTTTAAAATCGGGATCGAAGCTTACGTAACGCTCCTCTTCAGTCATATCATAACGGATGACAATTTTGGAAGCATCCACATAATCTACTACACCAGGTCCTTCAGCAGAGATATTAATACGTGCATCACGGGCAATACTTGATTCAAGTCCGGTACCCACAATAGGTGCCTCCGGTCTCAATAACGGTACTGCCTGGCGCATCATATTTGATCCCATCAAAGCCCGGTTTGCATCATCATGTTCGAGGAAGGTGATCAGGGAAGCCGCAATAGAGGCGATCTGATTCGGTCCCACATCCATAAGGTTTGCATCCTCTTTATTTGCCAGCGGATAATCGGCATCAAGACGGGCTTTCACTTTTGCATTCAGGAAATTTCCTTCAGCATCAATAATCGCGTTTGCCTGAGCAATGATCTTACCCTCTTCCTCCTCAGCGGTGAAATAGGAAACATCATCATTGTTCAGATTTACCTTACCATTGGCAGCACTCCGATAAGGGGTAGAAATAAACCCAAGATCGTTAATTTTTGCAAACACGCAAAGGGAAGAGATCAGACCGATATTCGGTCCTTCAGGAGTTTCAATCGGACATAAACGACCATAGTGGGTATAATGTACGTCACGAACCTCGAAACCTGCACGTTCACGTGAAAGACCACCGGGTCCCAGTGCAGACATACGACGTTTGTGTGTCATCTCTGCCAGAGGATTGGTTTGATCCATAAACTGCGAAAGGGCATTGGTTCCAAAGAAGGAGTTAATGACCGAAACAAGTGTTTTGGAGTTGATCAGGTCGATCGGTGTGAAAACCTCATTGTCCCTCACATTCATCCGTTCGCGTATGGTACGGGCCATACGTGCCAGACCAACACCGAACTGTGTAAACATTTGTTCGCCAACAGTACGTACACGACGATTCGACAAGTGATCGATATCATCGACGTCTGTTTTGGAGTTGATCAGTTTGATCAGATACTTAATAATTTCAATAATATCGAGTTTTGTAAGTACCCGTGTTGTCATATCAATATTCAGACCAAGCTTACGGTTGATACGGAAACGACCGACTTCTCCCAAATCGTAACGAACCTCAGAGAAGAACAGTTTGTCGATAACATCGCGCGCTGTTGCCTCGTCAGGTGGTTCTGAATTTCGGAGTTGACGATAAATATGAAGTACAGCTTCCTTTTCTGAATTACAAGGATCTTTCTGTAGTGTATTATAAATAATTGCAAAGTCGCCTGAGCCAGCCTCTTCCTTGTGTAAAAGAATTGTTTTGGTACCAGATTCGAGGATCTCTTCAACGTGTTCATTGGTAATGATCACCTCGCGGTCAACGATTACCTCGTTACGTTCAATAGAGACCACTTCACCGGTATCTTCATCCACGAAATCTTCCACCCATGTTTTTAGTACACGTGCGGCAAGTTTGCGTCCGACATATTTCTTTAGTGAGGTTTTAGAGACTTTAATTTCATCGGCCAAATCAAATATTTCAAGGATGTCCTTGTCACTTTCATAGCCAATAGCCCGTAGAAGGGTGGTAACGGGTAATTTCTTCTTCCTGTCGATATAGGCAAACATCACATTATTGATGTCGGTAGCAAATTCGATCCAGGAACCTTTGAATGGGATAACCCTTGCTGAGTAAAGTTTAGTTCCGTTTGCATGGACACTCTGTCCGAAGAAGACACCCGGAGATCTGTGGAGCTGAGATACGACCACACGTTCGGCACCATTTATTACAAATGAGCCTGTTGGTGTCATATAAGGAACAGTTCCAAGGTATACATCCTGGACCACGGTATCGAAATCCTCGTGTTCCGGGTCTGTACAAAATAGTTTCAGCTTTGCTTTAAGGGGGACGCTATAGGTGAGTCCCCGTTCGATACACTCTTCAATGCTATAACGGGGAGGGTCGACCTGATAGTCGATAAATTCGAGTACAAAATTATTTCTGGTATCGGAAATCGGAAAATTCTCCTGAAAAACCTGATAAAGATCTTCATTCTTCCGATCTTCCGGGGAGGTTCCCAGCTGGAAAAATTCTTTGAAGGATTTAATCTGCACCTCCAGAAAATCGGGGTACTCTAGTTTGCTTCTGGTGGATGCAAAACTGATCCTTTGATTTGTGTAATTTGAGGACATTATAGGACAAGATTAAAGTACCAAAATATAAACATGAAAAGGTTTAGAATCCCTTGACGGGATTCTAAACCGCATATAACCTTGTAGTACAGGTTAAAATCTTATTTGATTTCAACTTCTGCGCCAGCTTCTTCCAATTGAGCTTTAAGGGATTCTGCTTCTTCTTTTGAAACTTTTTCTTTGATAGCCTTTGGTGCGTTATCAACCAGGTCTTTAGCCTCTTTCAGTCCAAGACCGGCAAGTTCCTTAACCAATTTAACTACTGCCAATTTTGATTGACCACCGAATTTAAGAATTACATCAAATTCAGTTTTTTCAGCAGGAGCTTCAGCTTCTGCTGCTACTGGAGCAGCAACGGCAACTGCTGCTGCAGCTGGTTCAATACCGTACTCTGATTTAAGGATACCTGCAAGCTCATTAACTTCTTTAACAGTCAGGTTAACAAGTTCTTCTGCAAGTTTTTTAAGATCTGCCATTTTACTTGAGATTTAAATATTAATTGATTCTTTTATTTTACACTAAAAATTAACTAGGCATTACGCTCTTCCAACGTTTTAAGCACACCTGCGATGGTTTGTCCACCCGATTGGAGTGCTGACAATACATTCTTAACAGGAGCCTGTAACGTTGCGATAATACCGCCAATAAGTTCTTCTTTTGATTTAACATTGATCAATGCTTCAAGCTGATCAGCGCCGATGTAGGCACATGATTCAACGAAAGCCCCTTTCAATACCGGTTTTTTGTTTTTCTTGCTAAACTCTTTAATCAGTTTTGCAGGAGTACTTCCGGTATTTGAAAACAAGATCGATGTATTGTTTACAAGTACATCATAAAGCTCTTCTGAATTCTTTTCAGAGTTTTCAAGTGCTTTACGGAGGATGGTGTTCTTTACTACAACCAGTTTAACTTCCCTTTTATTGCATAACCTTCTGAGATTACTAGTAACCTCAGCATTCAGGTTAGAGATATCGGCAAGGTAAAAATGGCTGTATGAATTAATCTCATTGGTTAATTTTTCAATAACCTGTAATTTTTCTGATTTTTTCATTTCAACATTATTTACTATTCCAGGCAAGTTTTAGGTTCCACCTGGATGCCGGGGCTCATAGTACTTGATACATAAACACTTTTTATGTAAGTACCTTTTGCTGCAGCGGGTTTTAATTTCTGAATAGTATGAACGAATTCCCTGGCGTTTTCCACAATTTGTTGTGGATCAAACGATACTTTACCAACGGAAGTGTGTACAATGCCGAACTTGTCAACTTTGAAATCGATTTTACCCATCTTAACTTCTCTGATGGCTTTTCCGACTTCCATAGTCACTGTTCCGCTCTTTGGGTTAGGCATAAGACCACGAGGTCCTAAGATACGGCCTAACGCCCCAACTTTTCCCATAACCGGGGGCATAGTAATAACAACATCTACATCAGTCCAACCGTTTTTGATTTTATCGATGTAGTCGTCGAGACCTACAAAATCGGCTCCGGCTTCCAGTGCTTCAGCCTCCTTATCAGGAGTAACCAACGCAAGAACCCGTACCTCTTTTCCGGTACCATGGGGCAAAGTTACTACACCACGAACCATTTGATTAGCTTTACGAGGATCAACCCCCAGCCTTACATCAATATCCACTGAAGCGTCGAATTTGGTAAACGTAATCGATTTTACCAGTTCGGTTGCTTCAAGTAAACCATAGATCTTTCCAGCTTCGAGTTTCGCCAATGCAGCTTTCTTATTCTTGGTAACTTTTGCCATTTCAACCTTAACTTTAATTAGTTAATAATCGGTGATTTGCCTGTTACGGTAATCCCCATGCTTCTTGCAGTTCCAGCCACCATTGTCATCGCTGCTTCCATTGTAAAGCAGTTTAAATCGGGCATCTTAATCTCTGCAATTTCTCTCACCTGATCCCATGAAACTGAACCGACTTTATTAACGTGAGGTTCTGAAGATCCTTTTTTAATCTTCGATAACTCAATTAACTGAACGGCTACAGGAGGGTTCTTTACTACAAAATCAAATGATTTATCCCCGTAAACGGTTATAACCACCGGTAGTACTTTGCCTGCCTGATCCTGGGTTCTGGCATTGAACTGCTTACAGAACTGCATGATGTTCACCCCTTTTGATCCCAAGGCAGGGCCTACGGGAGGTGAAGGGTTGGCTGCACCACCTTTGATCTGTAACTTGATAAATCCAGTAATGTCTTTAGCCATAACCTTTTTTTAAAAAATTTACTTATTCCTTTTCCACTTGCATAAAGCTAAGCTCCAAGGGTGTTTTACGACCGAAAATCTTAACCATAACTTTTAGTTTCTTCTTCTCCACATTGATCTCCTCAATGGTTCCGTTAAAACCGTTAAATGGCCCATCGGTCACTTTGACTGTCTCGCCAACTATGAATGGGGTATCCAGCTCAACTCCACCTTCCTGCAGCTCATCCACCTTGCCAAGGATACGATTAATTTCCGACTGACGCATAGGGACAGGTTCGCCCCCTTTGGTGTCACCCAGAAAACCGATCACATTGGGAATATTTCTAAGCATATGGGCAATTTCGCCCACCAGTGAGGCTTCAATCAGAATGTAACCGGGGAAAAAGTTGCGGTCTTTTGCCACTTTTTTCCCATTCCGGATCTGATATACCTTCTCCACAGGGATTAAGACCTGGGAAACAAATTCCTTAAGCCCAGAATTCGCAACTTCATTTTCGATATATTCCTTGACCTTCTTCTCTTTGCCTCCAATAGCTCTAAGAACATACCACTTTCGTTGATTATCGCTCATTACGGACCTCCAGAAAATAATTAATAAAAAACACTGTATATCAATTTCATGAGTCCGCGGAAGCCGGAATCAAGCATAAAGATAACCAATGCGATTATAAAGGAAGCAACCATTACTACAATAGCACTATTACGCAACTCATTCCACGTAGGCCATGAAACCTTATGGACAAGTTCATTGTAAGATTCGTTAAAATAATTTGTTAATTTCATTTGTATAGGGACAAATTTCGTTACAAGATAATTATTGGCGGATAGAAAGAATCGAACTTACTGCTACTCCCACTTATGAGTTTACCCGTAAATAGAGTCCCAGGCCGTAGCCCGGGACTTTATTACATATTAATTGAAAAACAATTATTTCAAAATCTCAGTTACCTGACCAGCACCTACGGTACGACCACCTTCGCGGATGGCGAAACGAAGACCAAGGTTCAACGCTACAGGATAGATCAATTCTACAGTGATCGTTACGTTATCACCCGGCATGATCATTTCAGTTCCTTCAGGAAGGTTGATCTCACCGGTGATATCCAAGGTACGGATATAGAACTGTGGACGGTATTTGTTATGGAATGGAGTGTGACGTCCACCTTCTTCTTTCTTCAGGATGTAAACCTCTGCCTTGAAGGTAGTATGAGGAGTAATAGAACCAGCCTTAGCCAAAATCTGACCACGTTTGATCTCTTTCTTATCCACACCACGAAGTAAAAGCCCTACGTTGTCACCAGCCTGACCATCATCCAAAATCTTACGGAACATCTCAACTCCGGTACAGATTGTTTTGCGGTTTTCAGCGCCAAGACCAATGATTTCAATTTCGTCGCCGGTATGAATTTTACCAGTTTCAATACGACCAGTTGCAACAGTACCACGACCAGTGATCGAGAATACATCTTCAACCGGCATAAGGAATGGTTTGTCAACATCACGTGGAGGAATTGGAATCCAGGTATCAACTGCATTCATCAGTTCCATCACTTTTTCTTCCCACATTGGTTCGCCGTTCAACGCGCCAAGTGCAGAACCCTGAATAACAGGAGTGTTGTCACCATCAAAATCATAAAATGATAGCAGGTCACGAATTTCCATCTCCACAAGTTCAAGGATCTCAGGATCTTCAACCATGTCAACTTTATTCATGAACACAACCAGACGAGGTACGTTTACCTGACGTGCAAGCAGAATGTGCTCACGAGTCTGAGGCATCGGACCGTCAGTTGCAGCAACTACGATAATAGCACCGTCCATCTGGGCAGCACCTGTAACCATGTTCTTAACGTAGTCAGCGTGACCAGGACAGTCAACGTGAGCGTAGTGACGGTTTTCAGTAGCATACTCAACGTGAGCCGTGTTAATAGTGATACCACGCTCTTTTTCTTCAGGAGCGTTGTCGATCGAATCGAAAGATTTAATTTCGCAAAGTCCCTTTTTTGACAATACCATGGTAATTGCAGAAGTAAGAGTAGTCTTTCCGTGATCAACGTGACCGATAGTGCCAATGTTTACATGGGGTTTCGATCTGTCATAATGCGCTTTAGCCATAATTTAAATTTTTTTTTCGTTAATTTTTATTCTATTCATCTTTAATCTGAGCCGGTGATGAGAATTGAACTCATGACCTCTTCCTTACCAAGGAAGCGCTCTACCCCTGAGCTACACTGGCAAACTTGAGCGGGAGACGAGACTCAAACTCGCGACCCTCAGCTTGGAAGGCTAATGCTCTATCAACTGAGCTACTCCCGCTTATTCCCCCTTTAAGGTTTGCCAAACAAACGCTCCGAAAAGAGATTGTGGGGAGAGCAGGATTCGAACCTACGAAGGCGTACGCCAGCAGATTTACAGTCTGCCCCAGTTGGCCGCTTTGGTATCTCCCCAAAATATTTGATTTCAATTCCTAAAAGAACAGACCATCCTAAAGAACCGTGCCTCAAAAATGGTCTGCAAATTTAATTTTTTTTTCTTTCTAAAAAGCTATTTAAAGTACTTTTTTAAAAATTATTTGGATTTGACTTTCATTTTGTATTTATCTAGCTGTTTACGAAGTGCATCCACAGCCAGATCGACAGCTTCTTCGAAGGTTTTCGCCTGCTTTTTTGCAAAAAGATATTCATTTGCCGGAACAGACAGTTTAATTTCAGCCACTTTATTCTCCTGATCTTCGTCTTTTTCTAATTTTAGAATCACTTCCGACCCAATAACCCCTTCAAAGAAAAGATCAAGTTTACTGATTCGCTTTTCGCAAAAGTCGATCAGTTTCTGGTCGGCTTTGAAATGAACACTCTGTACTTTTACGTCCATAATTTTCCCTCCTTTAGTTTAAGCTCTTGGATGAGCCTGTTTGTAGACCTTTTTTAATAGTTCGAACGAGGTATGTGTATAAACCTGCGTTGCCGCAAGATTGGCATGCCCCAACAACTCTTTGATTGCATTCAGATCAGCTCCCCTGTTTAGCAAATGGGTCGCATAACTGTGCCGCAGGATATGCGGACTTTTTTTATCGATGGTCGTGACAAGTGCTAATTGTCGCTTCACTATACGGTAAATTAGTTTTGTATAAACGGGATCACCGCTCCCGGTGAGAAAAAGAAAATTTTGAGCCTGTGGAAACTGTTGATTCCGTATTTCAAAATAATTTTTTAAGGTCTCAGCAATTTCAAGTGGAAAGGGTACCAATCGCTCCTTATTCCGCTTCCCATGAACTTTGACCACCTTTCCAGCCAGATTTAAATCCGAAAACCGGATTTCGACCAATTCGGATAACCTGATACCTGTACCATAGAAGAGCGAAACGATCGCCTTATCCCGTCTTCCTTCGAAATCATCACTGAAAAAATCGCCGTCAAGCAGTCGGTTAATCTCCTTCTCCTGGACAAATTCAGGCAATTTTTTCGCCATTTTTGGCATGATAACACGATCGGTAGGATTTTTCGAAATAACCCCTTCCCGATGAAGAAACTTAAAAAATGATTTAAGGGTAGAGATCTTACGATTAACACTTCTGGCCTTAATACCATTATTTATCATCGAAACAATCCACTCCCGAATCAGATGGTGGTCTGATTCTTCTGCATGAAAATCCCCAACCAGTTGTTTTCCAAACAAAACAAATTGGCCGAGGTCATTCTCGTAAGCGGTAATTGTATGTGAAGAATACCGCTTTTCGTATTTAAGGTAGCTGAGAAAAAGTTCCAGATTCATCATTTCAGGCGAGAATCATTTCCGCAATCAAGATACGAAAAAAATAGCAGATTCACCCAAAAAATTTGACCGGACCGATTTATTCTTCTGTCCGCTGTAAATCTTCAATATAGATCGCCTTTTTAATCTCAGTACGGCGAGTTATTGAGGGTTTTTCGAAAGCCTGACGGAGACGAAGTTCCTTCACGACCCCTGTTTTTTCGATTTTTCTTTTAAAACGCTTTAATGCTCTCTCAATGTTTTCGCCGTCTTTAACTGGAATAACAATCATACAATTCTTTGTTTTTACTTTATTAAAAAAACTCTTTATTTCGGTCGGCAAAGCTATGCATTTTCTATAACTATTCAAACTATCATGTTAAATAATTCTAAAATTATCAACAGGTAAATGTTTGTAAAAGCTACTGTGAAAATTGAAGATACGGAATTAACCTTTTCAGGGAATCGGAACC
>CANJNY010000060.1 GCA_947475715.1 Prolixibacteraceae bacterium | reverse complement strand
CCTGTGATAGTCGTCATATTTCTTTTTGTCGACAAATCCATCGGTATAACCCACATGATCAACAAGCAGTATTGGAGACTGGCGGAGCGTCCGGATTTGTCGAACCGCGTTGAGGGTAGCTGTTTCAATTTCGGGTGAGGGTCGTGAAACCAGATTGGGTAAGCAATCCAGGATATAAAGTCTGGCATCAATTTCGTTGATGAAATTTAAAACCTCTTTCTCGAGCATTCCGTTTCCGGAAAAACCGAGGTTGATAAGGGGGTAGGGGAGCTCACGGTTCAGGATTCCGGTCCAGGCCATTCCCGGGCGCGAAGCACATCCTCCCTGAGCGATTGATGTTCCGTAAACTAAGATTGGCTTTTCTGTTGAAGGGGCCACCCACGAAAGTTCTGCATCCTTTGGCAAACCAATCTCCATCCATTTCACATGATTATAAAGTGGGAGAAACAACTGATATTCCCTCCCTTTTGTGTCGGCAGAATAAGAGGTTAGATTGCTGAATTTGTATTTTATCGTATCGCCAAACGAATATCCTCCGGCACTCCATACTGCTTTGCCGTTCTCATCGGTAGTGTAGAGATCGAGACCACTCACACCGGTTGAGGTCATGTGTGGAAAGGAAATGCCGCCTGAAACCTGGTAGGCGACTTTGATCTCCGGGGCATTGGTTCTGAAGCGGACCGTTATCCCGGCACAATTTTCGGAGAGTCCCCAAACGTCGGGGCGCACCTTCTCTTTTGCACGCAGTGGGAGGCGGCCAAAAGTTCCCTTTAACTCTTCGTTCCATCCAACTCCCTGTAATATTGGAGTTGACTGCTTTTGAAGATCGTACCAGTTGAGGTTGTCTTTTACGGATGTAACGACCGGTTGTTGTAGTGAGGGATCAGGTTTTTGCTCAGCGGAAGCAAAACCTGAAATCAATGTAAAAACAAGTAGCAGAGTAGTTATTTTCATCGTAAGTGTTTATTTCAAATATTGATCATTAATATTTCGTACCTGACGGCGCATGGGTTCAAATATAATCGGTTTTCTATCCATATCCAATCCTTGCGGGATTTTAACAGGACAAGTCAACAGATTCCAAAAGAAATTAAAATATATTAGTATTTCAATATTCTGAAGTTTTATTCTTGGTTCATAAATTACCTAACTAATAGAATATCAAATTAATATATCATTTATACGGTCCGATATTTTCCACCGGTATAGTATGCCATGGAACAAGATAACCCTTGTAATCAGCAGGTATGGCCGGATGTTCTTTTGACCTAATCAGCTCATTATTTAAAACCTCAAACTGTTTTGATTTTCGTAAGATAAAGGTTTCGGCATTGATCACCAGATTGTCTGATGCAAAATTGATGTCGGGATGGGTGAGCAGATTTTTTATTGCCGGATACCTGTTTTGCCAGAATTCACTCTGCCAGTCGGTCGCGTGGAGTGCTTTGTACATAGGATGATCAGGGCTTTGGATTGCCTCCTGCCAACGTTTCTCACCCCAGGCCGACTGACTGATGGCAGCGTGACAGTCAGCAAAGATATTTCCCTCGATAAAGTTGTCCTTCCCGCCGTGAATCTGTATCCCGCCGAAGTGGTTGTTTGAAGAGCGCAGGAAGAGGTTTTCATAGATGCTGAATCCGCTGATGGCATCATCAAGCCTCACCCCGGCTGCCATGTGCAGATTTGGGATCCCGATGTCGTGATAGAAGTTCCAGCGGATGATATTGCCACGAAGCAGCGGATTGCCCCACACATCGATGGCACCCTGGTCATCCGATTCGATTACGCATTTGGTAAATTCATTAAGCTCAACCAGCATGTCGTTCCCTTCGAGACGAATCCCACTGCTTGGAATATTGGCAAACAGGCAGTTACGGACCTTGATTCCATCGCCCTGAAGCACAATTGCCGGGGTATAGGTCCGATCAATTCTCGAAAGATTGCTGATTTTACAATTCTCGATAATACTTCCCGAATTGACCAGAGTGAGTTTGTCACCTGCGCTGATATCAATTCCACCTCTGCCCATGCTTTCAATGGTGCAGGTATGAATCAGATGGTTATTGCCCCCGGCGATTTTTAAACCAAGTCCAGAAGTATTGGAAACCGAACAATTTGCCACAGTAAGATGACTGCAATTCGTAAAAATCATCCCGTCGCCGCGTATATATTGAAAATTAATCCCATTAAGCGTTAAGTAGTTGCAGTTTTCAGCCAGTAAAGCAGGACCTTTGAGGCTTAAAATCATTTTCGATGGTTGCAGATCGGTCAGAGGAATGTACCAGATCTTCTCCTGGTCGATTGAGATGCACCACTCTCCGGGTGCGTCAAGCTCTGAGAGGGCATTTACCACATGCCACTTACTCTTCCCAAAACCATAATTATTGAGTGGTGGCTCAAGTGCAATCGTTGAATCAGTCGCGGAGATACCACTCATTTTTTCATACGCATCGGCCCACGAGTAGAGCCAGTATCCGTGCAGCCAGACATCCGGATCTTTTGCCCAATTTCGCGCCTGCTCGCTTTTGAAATCCTTCAACGCAACGGTGGTGTCCCGATCATTTGGCCATCGCGACATGTGCTGTGCAAGACCATTGTTAAATAACTCAGGAATCGGAAATGTGACGAATGTTGCAGTACCACCGGATGCGCGTTTACTCGAAAAACCGCCAAAGACCATGCTGTCGATCCCCATGATCTTATTTGATTTGAAATCGGCCACCCAGACTCTTGATTTTGAGCTTTCATGAAGGCGTGCAACTGTCTCTGCGTTTGTTTCCCGCTGCCAGTTATTCAGCGTTTGTCCGCCATTTAGAATAATAGGTTTGGATGCTGAGGCGGATCGTATTACTAAAGGGTGCCTTATCGTTCCTGAATTTTCGGAATTAAGGCGGATCGGTTCCGATAAGTTTATCACATCCCCTTCGAGGATTATCTCAATCGGTCCGGCGGGAAGATCGTCCTTCTTTAGGATTATAGATACCCCATCGATAGCCTGTTTAAGGGTTGGGTAAACAAGTTTTTTTGAATCCTTTTTTTCAGTGCTTTTTGAAAGTACAGAAACATAAATTGAAACGACCGGTTTTGAACCGGAAGGAATTATCGTGTGATCCATCGCCTTTTTACCATTGAGCTTTTGTTCGAGCTCTTCGATGATCAGGCGGTGGTGGTCAGGAAGAACGGAAAGGGTCTTCGTCATGATTATTGTAGCCCTGCAATCTTTAAGCTGTTTTGCTCCATACTGAGCCCTGGCAAGTCGCAGATAGATCAATGATTGCCACCCTTCCGGGATCGAATCTGTCGCGATGATCAATTTATACTGGTCGATAGCCTGCGGCAGATGGTTGGTTTTCCAGTATGTGTCAGCCTTGGCAAGGTCCTTTTCCAGTGTCGTATTTTGTGCATCGAGGTTCTGGGAAATGAAGACCAGAGAGAGGCAGAATAAAACGATGAAATTTTTCATGAGCTTTGATAGTTTTAGTCAAGACTGCTTAATTTACTAGTCGTTGCAAACGAGGGGAAGTTGTTTATTGGCAAGTGATTGTGATTTTTTCATCTGCCAACCCCAACGAAGTAGCTTTCAAGGTGATGTTCCCCTTTTTTCCGGTACTTTGAATAACCGCCTGGCACATTCCGCTGAAAGCTCTCCGCTCGTGACCCTTTGCCGGCTCAAGACTCATCGCATTGCCATTTCCCACACCCACAATTTTTCCTTCACCCTCGATTTCAAAATGGACGAGATTATCTGCCTCGGGAACTAAAGTTCCGTGTTCATCAGTTATTTTGACGGTGATAAATGAGAGATCGGTACCGTCAGCGCGTATGACAGACCGGTCGGCAGAAAGTTCAACCTTTGCAGCATCTGCGGCTGTTTTAATAACATCAGTCGCCACAAGTTTGCCATGGATATAACCTTCGGCTTTAAGTTGCCCTTCCGTAAATGGGACTTTCCAACGCAGGGATAATTTCTTGGTATTTGAAAAATTTCTGGTTTCCAATGGTTTATTGTTGAGGTAGAGCTTCACCTCGTCACAGTTTGTATAGGCTACAACATCAATTAGTTGTCCCGGCTTCCAGTTCCAGTGAGGGAGAAGATGGACCATGGGTTCCTTCGTCCACTGACTTTGGTAAAAATAGAATGCATCCTTCGGAAAACCGCAGAGATCGAAGATTCCGAAATAGCTGCTAACCGCCTGTTTCTCGTAAGGTGCAGGTTCTCCAATATAGTCGAATCCGGTCCAGATATACAACCCCGACATATAAGGGCGCTCCTTTACTGCCTGCCATGCCTCTTCGTGGGTTGTTCCTCCGCCGGCATCGTCAAAAGCAGAGGTCTGATAGTCCTTAAATGTTTTTGTAAGTGAGTCGAGCGTGAAATGGTACACTCCTCGACTGTCGAACTGGGAGGTTGTCTCGCTTGCGATATAGAGCCAGTCGGGGTGGTTTTTCTTAAATTCATCGTAGGCATCAATGGTGTAGTTGAATCCTACCACATCAACCGCAGCGGTCATCCCTTTCTTTTCAGCATCCCTTGAGAAGTTGAAGGCTGAGGTGGTAAAGCGGGTTTTGTCCTGTTTTTTGATCAGCCCTACAAGCTCCCTGGCAAGATCGCCACCGTTGGTGCTGCCTGGAAACCATTGTTCCTTGATCTCGTTTCCAATACTCCACATGATGACCGATGGATGATTCCTGTCGCGAAGCACCATGTCGGTGATCTCCCGTTCATGCCAATCTTTAAAGTAATTCTGAAACCCGAATGGTGCTGCATCCTTACCGATAAACCAGCAGTCGAAAGTCTCATCCATAACCAGGAATCCCATTTTGTCACATAGTTCCAGGAGCTCGGGCGCCATCAGGTTATGGCTGCACCGGATCGCATTGCAACCCATCGTTTTCAGGAGTTCAAGTTGCCGTTGCAATGCTCTGTCGTTCAGCGCAGCACCCAGGCTTCCCAGGTCATGGTGATTACAAACGCCTAAAATCTTTGTGTTTTTCCCGTTCAGGAAGAATCCGCTGTCGGCTCTGAAAACCAATGTACGTACACCGAAATCTGTTGTGTACGTATCTTTTAGTTCTTTGCCCTGATAAACGGAGGTGATCAGTTTATAAATATTGGGGTTTTTCACATCCCACAGTTTTGGCGTGGTAATCTTAATCGTTGTGTTGAGTGCCAGTTTGGAGTCCGGTGTTGCTTTCCCCGACTGAGTCTGCGAGGCAACTTCTTTTCCTGTATTATCTACTATTGAGGATACAATTTTTAGATTGGTCAGCTCTTTGGTGTCGTTTGCGATGGTTGTAACAATATTTACCGTCGCTTCACGGTTCGTGACTTTAGGGGTTGTGACATACGTTCCCCATTGACTTACATAAACCGGTGAAGTGGTAACCAGCCACACATGCCTGTAAATCCCTGCGCCGGTATACCACCGTGAATCGGGCTGTTTGGAGTTGTCAACCTTTACCGCGACTACATTTTCACCTTGCTGAATGAAGGGGGTCATATCGTACTGAAATGTGGCGTAGCCATAAGGTCTGGTTCCGAGCGGATGACCGTTGATGTAGACCGTACTGTTTTTATAGGCGCCGTCAATAACGATGAACTCTTTTTTCCCGGTTACATTTTCAAGATTGAATTTCTTCCGGTACCAGCCGATGCCACCGGGTAATAATCCCCCCTGATGGCCTGAGGGGTTATCCGGACGAAAGCTCCCTTCAATACTCCAGTCATGAGGAAGGTTTAAATTACGCCATTTTTGGTCATCGAAATTTGATACTTCAGCATGAGGGATGTCTCCCAAATGGAATTTCCAACCGGCATCGAAATTCTCACGACCTGCAGATTGGGCAAATAGCGTTGGAGTCAGGAAACAGGTTAGAAATAGCAGGGTTAAAAGGGTAGTTTTCATTTTTGGTATTTGGGTTGTTATTCGCTATTTAAATTACAGATATTAAGTGTATTATAAAATATTTATTTTAGATCAAACTGAATTCCGGGAGTAAATGCCGAAGGCATGAAATTATTATAGCAATATGTGATTAAACGATATTTTAATGCTGAAGGCATGACATAGATTATGTCACCGCTTCGCGGTTTATGCACCTTTTGATTGATTCATTCTATAATCATGTCAACCCTTCGGGTTTCTTTGCGAATGATTCATTCTATAATCATGTCAACCCTTCGGGTTTCTTTCCGATAGTTAATCGAACTTACTTGTTAATTCTATTTTTTCATCCGGCAACCCTAAAGAAGAAGCTTTCAAAACGATTTTTCCATTTTTATGGGTGCTTCGGATAACCACCTGGCACATTCCACTAAATGCACTTCGCTCTTTTCCTTTTGCCGATTCAAGACAAATCGGATTGCCATTTGCAACACCAACAATCTCCCCTTCTCCTTCAATATCGAAATGAATTAAATTATCTGCATTTGGAACAAGGGTTCCATTGCTATCCTTAATCTTAATCGTAATGTACGAAAGATCCAGTGCATCTGCATGAATTGTTGACCGGTCGGCAGAAAGTTCGATTTTTGTAGCATCACCGGCTGTTTTTACAATGTCAGTCATGATAAGTTTTCCGTTTTTATAACCTTCCGCACGAAGGGTACCCGGAGTAAAAGGAACTTTCCAGTCGAATGAAAGCTTTTGACCCTCGCCCAGATCGATCGGTGTATCCCACTGATTGGTTTTGTAGTGGAATGTTGTTTCTGCAAATGATTGTCGGCCAATAAGCTTGTCGTTTAAATAAAGTTTGACTTCATCACAGTTTGTATAGGCTATCACGTCGATCATTTGTCCGTTTTTCCAGTTCCAGTGGGGAAGCAGATGAAGTACAGGCTCAGAAGTCCACTGGCTTTTGTAGAAGTAGAAAACATCTTTTGGAAATCCGCAAAGGTCAATAACTCCAAAGCTGGATGAAATGCAGGGATACGGATAAATCGGCTCACCGTAATAATCAAATCCTGACCAGACAAACATTCCGGCGACATAAGGTGTCTCTTTTACTGCCCTCCACGTAGTTTGGGTAATCATGGTTGCGGGGCGGTCATAATAGGTGCCGCGATTATCGAATGAGGAGCAATGCATATCGGGAGTTGGTCCTATCGCTGAATCTGCAGGAAAATGGTAAATCCCCCGGTCGCTCAGTGATGAAGCGGTCTCACTGGCAATAAAGAACCCATTTGGATGTTTTGCTTTCTCTTCGGGATACCTTTCGACAGTATAGTTAATGCCTATTACATCCACTTTATCCGACATAAATGTGGTGTCGGCACGCCAAACGCCTGCAAAGGCACACGTAGTAAAACGGGTTTTATCGTATTTTTTAATGATTCCGTCAAGCTCTTTGGCGATGGCAGCACCTCCGTATTTAGTGTGATTTTTTTCGGGGATCTCGTTCCCGATACTCCACAAGAAAATTGAAGGGTGATTCCGGTCACGAACGACCATATCGGATAAATCGCGTTCGTGCCACTCTTTAAAGTAGATATGATAATCGTATTTCATCTTCTCGAGATACCAGACATCGAATGCCTCATCCATCACCACAAAACCCTTTTTGTCGCACAGATCTAGCAGGTCGGGTGAAGGTGGATTGTGACTGGTGCGAATTGCGTTACAACCCATACTTTTGAGAATCTCGAGCTGACGTTCGAGGGCACGGGTGTTTAATGCGCTTCCCAAACAACCTAAATCGTGGTGCTGACAAACCCCTAAAACCTTCACGCACTTTCCGTTCAGAAAGAAACCACTGTCTGTTTTGAAGGCAATCGTCCGGATTCCGAATGTCGTGTAATAGGTATCTTTCAGCTCTTTTCCTTCGTAAATTTCAGATGAAAGCCGGTAGAGGTTGGGTTGTTCAATGCTCCACAGTTGAGGGGCGTTTACCTTTAATTCTGAGTTAATTTTCAAGATGGCATTCGGTTCTATTTTTGCTGTTTGCACCTGGCTGGCAATCTTTTGGCCATTAACATCCAATACAGACGAAACAATTCTTATGGTGATTTTTCCCTTCTTCTCGTTGGTGATGCTTGTTTCGACCTGCACCAGGGCCTCTTTTGACGAAATTTTTGGCGTGGTTACATAAGTTCCCCACTGGCTAACATGCACAGGTGAAGTGGTACTGAGCCATACATGCCGGTAGATCCCGGATCCTGAATACCACCGTGTATTGGGCTGTAAAGAGTTATCTACTTTCACGGCGATAACATTTTCACCTTTGGTAAGGTATGGTGTCATATCATATTGAAAGGTGGAATATCCCATTGGACGATTTCCCAGTTTATGGCCGTTTATCCAAACCGTACTGTTCTGATAAACGCCATCAAACAGAATAAACCGGTGTTTGGTTTGAATGTCCGAAACACTGAAGGTTTTTCTATACCAGCCAATCCCGCCGGGCAGGTTGGCTCCTGCGCCAGCTCCCGGATTTTCGGGTTTGAAGCTCCCTTCGATGCTCCAGTCGTGGGGCAGATCGAGGGTTCTCCAGCTCTGATCGGCGAAGGTTATTGCTTCCGCACCGGACATATCGCCCAGGTGGAATTTCCATCCGGTATCAAAATTTTCTCTTCCGGCAGGTTGTGCGGATAAATAGGGAGTTATAAATCCGGTAAACAGGAACAGGATAATAAGTGATTTTTTCATACTAATTTTAAACTATAAGAAATACAGCACGTTAACTTTTATTTCTGGTGGGGAACTCCTGCAAAGTTTCGTTTGCATTGTTTCTTTCCACCTCTCTTCCGGTTAAAACCGGAGGTTATTTACAGAAAACTCTTACAGAGTTTTACATTAACAATATTGCCCGCTAAAGGATAAAATCTCCCATCTTCTTAATTAATCCGGGACTTGCTACCGTTTACCAAGATTTAGAATCCTCACTGCATTGTCATGAAGGATCATCTGGGCAATTTTCAGTGCTTCACCTTCACTGAAATATCCATCCCGTACCTTTTCAGTGAGGACTTTAGTCACAATCTGCTTTGCAAACAGGAGGTGGCCATAGATATTCTCGACATTTCGGAAGTCACCTCCAAAAGCCATAATTTTACTGGCAGGAACCGTTTCGAGCCACTCGTGTAAATACCGTTCACTGTATGAAGGGGAGATGATATACAGCCAGCACATGTCGATGTAAACATTTTTGAATCCTTTGGCAACCGCAGCAAGTTCACCACCAAAAGGATATCCTCCGTGAAAAAGGATAAACTTCACATCACGGTATTTCAGAAAAAGGTTCGTCAGGTGTGTCGGATTGGAGTTGTCGATATAATTTCCATCGCCGGCCTGAAGTCCGGTGTGAAATTCTACCGGTGTGTCGGTCGCTTTGCACAGGTCTAAAATCCGGTGTACCATATAATCCTGCAATGGTTTTATCTCACTTCCGTTATATTTGAGCACACTGCCGGCAGGTAAAGCCATGATCCTGCGAAAAACTTCGTCAGCCTTCTCTTTGGTTACATCCTCAAAAAAGAGATCCCTTTCGTAGGCTACCCCAATTTTCACCGCAACATTATTGTGATCCATTGCCTTATGAAAGGAGACTCCCAACGCCGTAACGAAGTCGTCAAGTGTGCGGATAGGGGTGTTTTGCTCCCTGGCGATTGTCTCGATCTTTTGTGCGGATACGGCAAAGATGAACTCTCCGAACCGTTTCACATGTTTAAACTGTACGGGATCTGCCAACATGCTGTTATCGTCATCAACCAACATAAAATCGAGTTTGCATTTTTTAAAAAGGACCTCGTTGTACCACTCTTTCTGATAGGCTTTTTTGATTTTTGCAGATAAATCCACTACCGTTGTCTCATTTAAATCCCTGACATCGAAAAGTTTGTCGGCAGTAAGTAAAGCGGCGCGACAGTAGGCTGTATTGGATGTCGCTTCCCAGAATGGTTTTAGAATATTCCATTTTTCCATCACCGTCAGGGAGTCGGTCAGTAACTTATTGAATGTTTGTTTGGGCATCCCCGCCGAACGGATGTCGTCGTAGGCATAATGCTGCAATAACAGCATAAAATCGAGCTTCCCCGGTTTAATCCAGGCAGCCTGATCTTCGAGATGTTCATGGGTATCAACAACCCTCATTCCCGAAATATAATCGCTGATCCGCTTATCATAACCGGTTTGAGCCAATGGTTTGATCCGAACCTGAGCCTGAAGCGTAAATATGAGGATGAATCCCGGCAAGGTTAGCACTATTTTTTTCATAATCGGAATTAGTTGATGAACATTAGTCTTTAAAATAAAGGTACAAATTTTTTCTTCCCATTTTTCTTTCGGTTAATTCTGAACGCATCGAAAAGAGTCCCGTTTGCAGTATACGATTTGTATGAAAGGGAATTGTCCTGTATGGATATTACCTGGAAAAGCTGAAGGTTTCCACCACTCCGTTCCATCCACGTTTTTGTACCTGAAGGATATAGTTTGGGACCGCTTACCGATACCACATAAACGATTGAGGGTTTAATCAGCGGATTATCTGATGCTCTTCCTCTGCCATACGAGTGATCGTGTCCGGTAAGGACCAGATCGACATGATATTTTTCGAGGATCGGCTGGAAATTTCTGCGAAGATGCGGGTTGTCACGGGTATCTTTTGTTGAATAAAACGGGAGATGGGTGGTAACAACGACCCATTTTGCATGGTTTGTTGCGAGTACCGAGTCTAGCCATCCCTTTTGTGCCTCAAGCGGATATCCTTTTTCATTTGCGAGTTCAGAATCTGCAGCCGAGTCGATAGAGATTAAACGCAAGTTGGGATAGTCAATAAAAAAGCATGATCCTTCCAGACCTTTTGGACCGTTTGTGGGTTGGGTAAACTGATTATTCCAATGGGGATCAAGCTGCTTGCCGGAATAGTCATGATTTCCGGGTGTCATGATTTGAGGAACAGTGGCGCATAACCAGGAACCGGTTTTAAACCATTCGTCCCATTCGATATCCCTCCCGGCTCTGTTAATCAGATCACCCGCATAGAGCATAAACCTGCAATCAGGGCATTGCTGATAACTCTTTCGGAGTACTCTTGGCCATTCAGATTTTAATCCAATCTGAGGATCGCCAAAGTAAAGAAAGGAATATGGCTCGTTCGATAGTCCGGCGGTTTTGAATTCGAACCATTCACTCCAGATACTTGCTGCACCAACCCTGTAAATGTATTTGGTGCCGGGTTTTAATCCATTCAGGATATAGGAAAACTGATTGGCAACAACCTTCGGTTCATCTTTAAAGCTATAGGAGACTGTTTTGGCTGCTACCTTTGCGGATGAACTTTCTTCAGGTTTAATCTTTGTGTCAGTGGACAATTGCCACTCACAAAAACTTCCATGAACGATGGTGTCGGTCCGCCATGTTATGCCAACTGATGTTGTTGGTTCAGTCGTTAAGTTCAAAATAATCCTGTCCGGGAGTTGGGTGGCATTATTTATCTGAGCATAACCCTGATATAAGATCAGAAACGTTGCCAGTATTAAGCCATTAACCCGTAGAGTTAAAATCTTAGATAAACCATTCACAGGTAAAGAATTAATTTATTGGATTTATTTGTTCTGGTTGTTTGGTTTTTATACTTGTAAATATAACCTTATAAAGAGTGTTTTTACTTCCTGTATTTTGAATGAAATACATGATATATTAACATGGCAAATCAAAGGCCCGCAACTCTTAACGAAGTTTATAGACCGTGCTTCTTATTTCAGCAAGTGTGCCTATTATCACGTAGTAATCATATTCATAAACACAATGCTTCGTCAGCATTGCCTGCTTAACAGGTGCAATATAGGATGTCGACCCATCTGAAGCCTCTTTGTTTGGAGATCCCGCCATCCCGGCGAGAAATTTGTCACATTTCGGATTATAAATACCCATTCCCCACAGATTCGTATCCACAAATGCCATCCAATGTTCCGAAACCTTTGGGTAAATTCCCCAGAATCCACTTGAAAGATTAACAACAGCAGGATTGTCCAGCGGAGCATTGGTGAATGGAAGATCACCCAAATAGGTGTAGAGATTTTTCAGCGCAGATATCGGGTAAACTGCCGGCAACTCCTGATCGTTGAGGATACTGTCGCCGTAAATCTGATCGGTTCGGTGACAGGTGAGTTTGTTGTGAACTTTCAAAACCGAACCCACAAGGGTTGTCCATTGCTCCATTTCAGCCTCAGCGGGTTTGTTGTTCATATCCCACTGCATGGGGATGCATTTTACATAGAGCTCCATGCCGGTTTTTTTAAAATCCAGAATCTGAGCCCGGTTGCGGTTATAATCTCCAACCTGTATCGGATTCCAGCTCCAGGGTGACCAGGCCTTTGATTGTCCTTCTGCCTGACGATTGACGCTCTTACCTGCATAATACGACTGCTGGATATACCTCCCTTCGTCGGCAATATTAACGACACTCCTGAATAAGCCCGCCTTGGAGAGGTAGGAGATTGCGCCACCCCGTGTCAGATCGAGTTTTAGTGTCAGGATACCATTGCTAATTGTTGAGGCGCTATCCTTATCTGCAACAACTGCAACCACGGGTGGTACTACTGGTGGAACAGTGACCTGGCTTTTTGCACAATTTGCCATAACAAGGGATGTCAATACGAAACCGAGGATTTTTTTCATTCAAAAAAATTAGTTTTTGTATTGCAAGATAACAACATTGAGGATAAAAAAACTTAGCTTTTATTCTCATTAAGTGATAGTAAATTAGCGGGGCATGGTTTAGATTCACTGTTTTTTTAGTGATGCTTTTCCCGGTCTAAGATCTGCCGAATAAAATTAACTTATCGTAACTATTTTTATCTGCTTCTCTTAAAGCTTTTAAATAGGTCATTCTTGTATCACTTTGTTTTACAAGACTTGATGCACCCCATGAGAAAACCGGGCGTTTAAATATTTTATCGATAATAACATCAGCCATCAATCGGCTGTGCCTTCCATTCCCATTTGGAAAACAATGAATGCAGACCAGTCTATGTTTAAACCGAATAGCTATCTCATCGGCTTCGAATATATTATGGTCTATCCAAAAAGTAGTATCATCCAACAATTTTTTTAAGGAGGATGAGATTGCCCATTTGTCGACACCTATGTTTTTGTTGGTTTTTCTAAAGTGTCCTGCCCAGGCCCAAATATTTCCGTACATCCGTTTATGAAGAGTTCTTACAAATTTCTCTGTCAGTATATCCTTTGGTTTAAAGGATCGTGAAAGTACCCACTGCATTGCTTCTTCAATATTTTGTTGCTCAAACTCATCCAATTCTGAACGAGTAGCAATTGTGGGAATAAGTATTCCTGCTATTTCATCTTCATCCAAAGGAGTCTGACCAAATAAATAATCGAAATCTAATCCCATAAAACTTTTGGCATTTCTAGTTTAAGCAAGGCTTTTCGCTCTTTAATAGCATTTTTCAATCTCATTTCAGAATTTTCCTGATCCTCTAATCGCATTGTCTGTGAAGTTCTGCTAACTATTTTAGTGGCAAATTCTTCAGCTTTACGATCAATTAGGAATTCTAATGACCCATCTTTAGGTACAAAACCGTAAACGAGTTCCATATCCAGTGCCCGCGCCGCTTCCCTAAGTGATTTCAGGGAAATTGAGCCCTCCTTTTCCCTAAGCTCCATCTCCAGCACACTTTGTTTTGTGATTGATATCCTGTTTGCAAGTTGTTGGAGTGTCATACCCAATGCCAAACGAACTGCTTTTATCCATCCAGTTGGTGGAATGGCAACTTTGGTCACTGGTGCGAACATTTTGATTTTCATTTCCAAATGCTCTAATTGTAGTTTGTTTCTATTCATATAATAAGGTTATTGCCTGACTTTTATATTACAAAGGTAATGCTATAACCTGACAAATGCAAATAAATAATCAGGATATAGACTGATAAATAATGTTTTTTATCAGTCTGTATCCTTACTTTATTATTCTGATTAAAATGATTATCCAAAAATAAATTAAATAACGGCTTTAAATTTATTTCCGATAAATTCAAATTCATATTCACCCTGCAATACTTCAGGAATTTCGTCACCATCAGCCCTCATCGCATTAAGGTGCCAATCTAAAGATTCGGCGTAAGATTTTTTGACACCATCCAGCGTTTTATGAGTTGCTACACAGCCTAAAACCTGGTCACTGCAAGCTCCATAATTATTCAACCAGCTAACCTGTACTTTTATTATTCCTATGATAGACTTTTATTGGGTTGATTTTATTTCCAACGTGCTTGTAAATCAAAGATATAAAATAGAAGGAATGCCACCAATACACCAAAGCACCAAAAAGGCACCAAAACCCTTCGGCAGAAAGTGAGCGGATGACTCGGCAGATAGTGAGCGGGTGACTGTCCATGTCCTGAACAGTCACCCGCTCACTATGGGTTACTTCGCCATCTCCACACTTCGGTGGAAAGCGGCCCGGTGGGGTTCGCCAGCCTCTGCATAAATATTCACCCCTTCACGTTTTACAATTTTACAGAATCGGGCATAGCTTCCATCATACTTCGCTAAAACGGGTGTTCGCTTACATTTGAGATAAAGGACTTGCAGGTAAGCCATTTCGACACGCCCTGCGATTTCATCATTGTCGGCCACTTTTAGGGCTTCCTCAAAGATCTGGCAGGCATCATTCACAAAGGTTTCAGAAAATATCGGATCTTCGGGAGTCAGGCCGAAGTGAATATGACTCTGAGGTGTAATCAGATTTTGTGCAAGATCGAAATACTGCTTGACCAACTTTCCTGCTCTTCCGTAATAGCCGTACATGAAATCGGCGATCACCTTATCTGCATCACAATCGGGATTCCAGAGTAACCTGGAGATCAGGTAGGACTTGAGTTCAGCGAATTCACCACCCCGGCTTTGGTACGCCGCCTGTTCCATGATACCGATCGAGTTATTCTCCCGTAATGTTTGAATATTGGGCTGAAGTACCCTGAAGTTTGGATAGGGCATCGGGTAGTGACTGAAGTTGACCACGTAATCCCAGATATAAAGGTGAGGGGCCAGCGACGACCAGGTTTTAAGATCTGAGAGAAACGATTTGTTTTCGGTACACGATTTGAAATCGTGGGCGAAACAACATTCGATACTGCACAATCTCACAACGACATTATTATGAGGGCGGATTGACTTTGGCGGAGTACGTGTATACTGGTAGGCTAAGGTTCCGATAAACTTATCCGGAAATTCCTTTTCGACAGCTTCGGCAACCTGATTCACAAACCAGATCATCAATCCCGATTCAGTTCCCTCTTTCTTTACAACCGCCTGACATTTATCGCATTGGCAGGGGTTGTGCCAATCGTTCTGAGAGACATCGTAAATGAGGTACTCAGGGCTTTCGCGCATCCGTATTTTGATCCGTTCGGTAATGATTTTTAAAACATCGGGATTGGTAAGGCATAGCTGTGCCCGTTCGTGAATCCGTTTACCTTCGATTAAACTATAATATTCGGGATGTTTGGCATAAAACTCTTCGGGTGGCATTAGTGGATAGAAGGTGTGAACAGCCCAGTAATTCTCGGTTCCTCCGATTTGAGGATTCGATTTACTGAATCCAAGTGTCCCATTCATGCGGTTTCTGGCGGCCCAGGTGGGATTAAAAGCCTCAAAATAAAAATCATTTCGAACCCTGATCCCCGGTTTTTCGGAATGGTCGAGACAGTAAAAGGTTAACTCATTTCTTTTTGGAATAACACTGACTCCGGGGGTATACCACCTGCATCCCAATTCATTTTCGAGATAGGCCATTACTCCATACATCGTCCCGCGCGCTTTTCCCCCATAGATCAGAATGTCGGATCCTGAGTTGCAGTACCGGAATGACTCATCCAGATCGGCCGGAGCATTTGATCGCGTTTTTATTTTAATCAATTCATTGTATCCGATGACAATCTGCGGGCCCCGATGTGGCTTGTCAAGATTTTCGATTGGCAATTCTGCTCCACTGATCTCTTTGAGCCAGTGCTGAAGCTCATTTGCAGCCCATCTTTCTGATTCGGAGGCTGATTCGCCAAGGGCAATCCGGTAGTCCGATTTACCTGATGAAAAGAGTTTGTAGTCTGTCCGTTTGCCGGCATGGAATGAAAACTTGCGGTTGATAATTTCCCCGCTTTTCAATCGGGCGTCAAAGGTGGCATGATATAACTGGTAATCTTTGGCATCAAGTTTCGCTTTCCCGCAAAAATCGGAGGTGCGTTGCTCGGTTACAACCGGTTGGCCCTGGCCATTGGTTATTTCAATATCGAGTTTTTGAATCAAATCATTTAATACCGGAGTAGCAAATTTGGATGAGATGATTACTTCACCGGTTTCATCGGCTGAGATTGTGAAAAGTTCACCCCGTTCGGCTAACGAAGTTGTTGAAAAAGGGAGAAACCGGCAGCAAAATTCCCATTTGTTTCCATGCTGTTCAACTTTTAATAGGAGGGTGTTCTTCCCTTTTTTGAGCGATACAGGGATCAGATCACCGTCAGGAACGCACCCCCGTTGGGTTGGGTTGTCCCAGATATTCAATCCGTTTACCCAGAGTTTCCCTCCGTCATTGGTTCCTAAACTGAGGAATATCACTTTGGCTTCATCTGAAATTACTTCGGTGTAACCATAGGCAAACACAGGTGATTCCCGGGATAATGTCTTTCGCAGGTCGATAATAGAATCGGGAGCCGTGAAGAGCTTCCATTTGGCCGAACCCTTTGGATATTTTAATACGTCGCCGGCTTTGATTTGCGGATTTTGCTCCCCGCCACTCGTGACGAGATAGTCTGTGGTAAAACCTACCAGATGGTTATACGATTCAGCAGGATCCGTTGATTCCTTTACCGGGATAGGACCGCATAGGAGCCACGATTTGATCCACTTGCCCGGGATGATTTTTTCGGGGGAGATTGGCTGGGCGGGGGCTGATAAATACATTATCAGCACAATGGACGTTAGAAGGGATAGTGATCTGATCATTTTATTTAGTTTAATTGTCGAAATTGAATCAAAAAGAAACTTAACTAGTTGTCCTGTAGGGGATCCAATCTTTCAGTATGAATATGAATTTGGTTGAAAAATAAGGTATGGTAACGGATAGGCAATGTGATTGAGTAAAGAAAATATGTTCTAACTCCATCGGAGTTTCCCGTAAATAACACCCAGTAAAACTGGGTGAAACAGGTATATCCCGTGAAGAAAAACCCTGTCTGGGTTTCCCATGAGAAAATGCAAATTCTAACAATTACAGCAAGTTTGCTTTTATTGTCGTTGTGGAACTCCAACAGAGTTCCGTTTGGATTGCCTTTTCCCATTTGGCCTCCGGTTGAAACCGGAGGTTATTTACAGGAAACTCTTACAGAGTTTTGCCTTTACTTAACAGCATTGCCAGGATATAACAGAATATCTTACCCTTAAGATTTTTCATCCAGATTTTCCACCTATTGCACCTTGTTTTAACTGAATAATGTAGGAATCAAAACTCATAAATTGAAATACTATATATTGTTATTTTTTAATCAGCCAGATCTCCGCAACCTGCGATCCACGCTCACCCTCGCCTTTATCGTCATCGCCACAGCTCCAGGTAAACAGCACTTTCCCCTCTTTGGTTACCGCTTTGGGTAATGCAAATTCGAAAAGTGGCTGAACACCCATCCGGATAAAGTCATGAATCATCACCCCGTTTGCAAAGAGTTTCATCTTGGAACGGAACCTTCCGGTGTAGGCAATTTTTAAGGTATAGGTTGAATTCGGATCAAGATTGTCGTAACCGATCTGTAGCGGTGTATCGTAAAGGGTATTGATCTGATTCATCCAGGCAAGGGGAGTAGTCTGTCCTTCAAATCCTTTTGCAACGATCTCATGCACCCAGTCGACACCCGATAATCCGACACCGAAACTTTCGCGCGGCGATTCAAGACTTCCCGGATCTTCAGCCCAGGTTTTTTTTGCTTTTATCCGTTTCCATGCGGCAGGATTACCGAAATTGTCATAGAATCCACCCGCTCCAGGATCGGTGCGGTGAAGCATTTTATCGATTGCTGCAATTTTTTCGGTTTCACTTTTAAGTTTTTCAACCAGATTCAGCTGGTCGAGTATCCAAAGTGCATCGTTGAGAGGAATATCAATATTGTCGATGAAGTTTCCCCTGCCTCCCATCGCATGGTGTTTCTTAATCGTCAGTTGTGCTCCAAAGCTCCTGAAAAGCGAGTCTGCAAGGGCATAGCAGCGTTGTTTTAATTCGGGAGAAACCTCTTTCTCATGAGCCAGTAGGAGGGTGCTTTTTGCCTCTGAAATCGCCTTTTCTGAACCTGTTATCTGAGCCCGCTCCAGTATATTTCTGGCTTCGCGTTCAAGAGAGGCTTCATAGATTAACCGCCGTTGGGTATAGCCATCAAAGTAAGCCCTGATCAGTCCGCTTTGAAAGCGGGGATTACTCATCACCTTTTCGGAGGCACCTTTCTCCATTGCCTGCCATTGCTGAAGCGTTCGCTGAACATGCTCATTGGCAATCAGGGGACCACGGAAATTCTTTTCAAGCGACATTAATCCCTGCGCAACACCTTCCGAATATTCAGTTCCGATAAAAAAACGGGCGTAGTCCCGCAAAGTTTCGATAACCGGTGTTTGTGGGTTCCAATCCTGATCGCTCCAGACAAATTTATTCACATCATCATTGGTTCCTTCCGAATAGCTGATACTCCCCTGGGCATATCCCGCATAGAAATTATGGATATATTTCTCATCCTCGGGACGCGGATTAATGCACTCCCGACCCAAGGTCATCGCAAAAGCGATATCCCAGTCGGGGACCGGAAACTGTGAGCTGTAACTATGGGTGATGTCCGGATATAACCGGATCGGAATAGACGGGTTTATGAGTTTTTTAACTTCAGGTAACGGAGTCTTAATCCATGGACCATAGACCACTCCACCAAACCAGTCGTACTGTTTATTTACGTGGGCATAAAATTTCGCATACCACTCTTTGCTGGGTTTGAAAACTTGTGGTGAGACCCATATTTTGGCGTTAGGGTGATACTTATGAAGGACCACGGCCTCTTTCTCAAGCCAGGAAAAGAGGACATCAGGCTCCAGATCACCCGGATCACCTGCAGGTACAAAAAGCGCATCGAGTTTTGGAAGCGAGCTGAAGATCTTTTCCCGTTCAGCAAGCTCAACTTTTAGTGAATCGGGAGAGGTGTAGTTTGTTCCCATATTCGGGTACCACATCCAGACATCGAGCCCATACGATTTGCAAATCCGTGACTGCTCGATAATCATTTCACTTGCAGGTAATTTCATATTTACACTCGTTGCATCGTCATCGGTGCGGGGGGGCATGATCTCGATACTGTTTGCACCGAAAATTGCCAGATCACGAATATACCGGTCGAATTGGGCAACGCTCCATGCATCATAGGCATTGGTTTTTGGACGGTAACCCATCTGATGTCCACGGATTGGATAAGTGGGAGTAGAAGAGAGATTCACCTCACTGGGGATGAGTAGTGATCCGGAGTGAAGATCCATTTTCCGCAGTAACCGGCCAATACCATACAAAGCACCTCTCTCGTCATGCCCTGCAATTATAATCGTTTTGTTGTCCGGTATGACAATCTTATAACCATCCTTTCCGGTTGCAGCGAGTTTTCCGAGAGCGGTGTGCCAAAGTTCAGGCAATTGTCCCATCCGGTTTTCAACGCCAACCAGGATATTTTTTTTATCTCCGGTTGCAGCTTTATTACTCACTGCCAGGGTGATATTGGTGCGGCTCTGAATCTCCTCCTGTAAAACCTGAACAGCTTTTTGAAGCTGAATATTCTTTTTTTCAGGGAGGAAGATGGAGGACTTGGAAAAATCAGCAGTTTGCGTAAATCCTGAAGCGGAATACAGCAGAAGGACCACTGTGAAAAAGGCAATTAATTTGTCGTTCATTTTTTTGTATTTGGTTTTAGTCTAGTTATTCAAAGTTATTTTTTAGTCACAGGGTATTTGTCCAGGAAAGGAGGAGTCACTCTGCAACTGCATTCAAAGATAATCAATGAAAGAGATGGTTTGCTTCAGTTTGCACCCAATCTTCGGTTCCGCTTTTTTTAATATAGAATCTTAGTCGTTGTTCCCCAATTTTCTCAAGGTACTCAATCTGTATGGCATGAAAACCTTTTTTTAAAGCTGCAGCACCTACATTTGCCCCTTTGACCATTGTGTTTTCATCCACAACGACTTTGTTATCGATATACAATCTGGCTGCATCATCGGCTTTAAGCATAAACTGGTAGAAATTTTCCTCGTCAATGCTGATAAATCCGGAGTAGGCAATTCCCCAGTGATCCTCCCGGAGTGCACGTTCGCGCACTGCGAAGTTATTGGCAATACCTTCCGATTTAGGGGTAAGTTTATCGTAGTCGGGCATAGATGGCCATTCTCCTTCATAATATTTGTAATTCAAACCGGCAGTGGGATTGGGAACTTCAACGGGATTTAAGAACTCAGTTTTTTTGAACTCCCGGGTTTCAGTTGCAGAGTATTGATCTTTTTCATTTTTAAGATAAAAAGAGAGTTTTGAACTTCCGCTAATCTCAAGGGGGGCGGTATATTTCTCTTCTGCGGAATTATTTATCCGGATAATAGATTCGAGATTTGTATAAGGGTGGACAAATCCGATTTTAGCCCGATCGGCAAAGATGGGTATTTCCCTGTCTGTGAATTCTGTTTTCCCCGGCTCAATAGTCATTTGGTACGTTCCGTGCATGGCAAACCCCGGGTAGTCGGGGTGGTTATATTTCATCTCCCAGTCAAGCCGAAGCAAGTCAACTGAAGGGTAATCAATTGGTTTCAACGCTGTGAAAGGAATTTCGACGATCTGGTTATTCCCGGCGATAAGATGCAGGGTTATTTCAGGTTTTTCAATTCGAAGCTGGTGGTGATGGAATAAATTCAGATGGATATCAAGATCTGTATCTGTTGGGTTTTTAAAGGAGAGGTAGATTGTTCCATTGGTTAGTTGATCACTCTTATTGCATAGGATCACGTGTTTGAAGCTGGCGTTATCAAGCAAAGGGTTAGCGAGCTTATCTGTTTTATCGTTACTGATATCGTGTGAAAGGATTCCATCGAGCCTTAGATTTGCGATCACCGGACCGTTATTGCTCATTGTAACCCATGAAATATGGTCGAACTCTCCGGCATAATTACCTCGCAGTGCACTTCCTGCACCAGTTGTGGAAAGGATGTAATAGTTCGATCCGTTTCGATCGGCCTGATGATAATGATGTTCATGACCGGCAATGACTGTATATTTGCGGGTTTTTAAAGCATTTTCGATTTTTTCAAACCGGCCGTCGGTGTTGTATTTCCAGATTGGGTGGTGCATAAAGATAAAAGTCCAGCGAACATCTCCATTTTTTTGTAGCGTGTTTAAGACAAAGTCGGTTTGTTTGCGGGTCAGGTTATAATCGTCATCATCGTTGGTATCGAGGGTGATGAAAAGGGTGTTTTTATAGACAAAACTGTAATAGCGTCTTCCGTAAAGTTTTTCCCACTCCTTCTCCATTGTTTTATTGGTGATGTCATGGTTGCCGGGAAGGTAGAAGAATGGCATTTGCAACCCGGAGATAATTCCGTTCATTTCGCTCCACTCCTTTTTAATGACTGCAGTATCTGTTGAGTATCCTTCAATAAGGTCGCCTACGGACATTACAAATTCGGGCTGAAGCATGTTAAGCCTTTTAACTCCGTTTTTGAAAACTCCGGGTCGGCTACCACCCGTGTTGTCACTCATAATCCCAAACTGGAAGTTATTGGGATCGTTGTTGAAATTGAGGTTGGTCCAAGGTTTTTTTACTGTATCAACATCCGATTTGAAATGGGTTGGATTTGTGCACGTTTCCAGTAGTAAAGCAAAAACAGTAAAAAGAAGTAAATATTTGATTGTCATTATGTTGGATTATTTTTGAATAGGTTTAATTCAGCTGAACCTGATTGTAATAAAACAAATTTGCCACCAAAACACCAAAGCACCAAATTTCACCAAATAATCTTCTAATTGATTATATTAAGATGATTTCTGATTTATGTATTTTGAATTGATAATTAGCTATTTATCCATTCTTTAATTCTTTGACCCCGGTTGTTCCTCCACCCTTCAGTGTAAGCTCAACGGGGGCGTTGGTTTTCCAGGAACCTCTGGTAAAGTCAGGTACATCAACCGAGTTGGAGCGATTGGCAACCGATTTTTCACTTAACGGAGCGATTGAGCTCCAAAGGGCTGCATCATAGACATTTTCGTCGAGTGGAAGTCCGTTGCGCAGGCAATCAATCAACCTCCAGTCCATCATGAAATCCATCCCCCCATGACCCCCGATTTTTTTAGCCATTTCGCCGATTCGTCGTACGATTTCGGGGGTATATTTCTCTTCAACCGCTTTCATCTCAACTTCAGTTAGCCATCCATGCCCGTTTGATATGCGTGCCGGCTCGGGCCATTTGCAGGCCATCCCTTTTGTGCCACTGATCAGGTGAATCCGGGAATAGGGGCGGGGACTCGTTACATCGTGCTGGATCATAATCGTTCGTCCTTTAAATGTCCGAACCGTTGTGGTGGTCATATTTCCACGGAAGGATTTCCCTGCAAATTCTGTGTAAAACGGATCGGTTGCGGCGAGCTCGACAGCCTTATCTGCCATCTGAAAATCGGCAGAGGAGACGGAGGTGAGATATTCCATCTGGTCACCCCGGTTTATGTTCATAATCTGGCAGATGGGTCCTAATCCATGGGTTGGGTATAAATTACCTTTGCGAAAGTTTTCTTTGAGCCGCCACATCTCCGAATAGCTAGTCTTACTGAAGTTTCCCTCAAGAAGATCGTGAATGTATGCACCTTCGCCGTGGATGATTTCACCAAAATAGCCCTGACGTGCCATGTTAAGGGTCAATAATTCGAAGAAATCGTAGCAACAATTCTCCAGCATCATGAAATGTTTTTTCGTTTTCTCCGAAGTTTCGACCAGTTGCCAGCATTCATCGATTGTTTTGGCGGCAGGTACTTCCGAAACAGCGTGTTTGCCGCTCTCCATGGCATAAACGGCCATCGGGGTGTGCCATGCCCAGGGTGTGGTGATATAAATCAGATCGATATCGGGATTCTGGCACATCTCTTTCCAGATCTCCTTCGTTCCGGTATAAATTTTAGCCCGTGGAAGCTCATGTTTTTCGAGTATGGCCTGGCATTTTTCAACGCGGTCGGGAAGCAGGTCGCATAATGCGATAATCTCAACCCCTTCGATATTCGACATCCGCTCAACAGCTCCAGGACCACGGTTGCCCAGACCGACAAAGCCAATACGGACCTTATCCAGTTTTGGGGCACTGTATCCCGACATGTTAAAACGCTGTTTTGAGGCGTGCCCACCATTTTCAGTTTTCGATTCGCTGTTTAATGCGGTTGCATGACCCGTTAATCCTGTAGTCAGGATTCCTGTTCCGATCAATGTTGTCTGTCTGAGAAAGTCTCTTCTGTCTGATGCCATAACTTAAGGTTTATTTTTGGAATGAGAATTTATACCCTTTTTTGATCTTATCTCCTGTTTTATAGATTACTCCCTCAGAAAGATAAACATTTACCCCCTCTGCTTCTGTCCGTTTTTCATTTTTTACCACTATCCGAACGGTGTGCTTCCCTTCAGAAAGTTGCTGAATTAGGAATAAGTTGGTGTTTCCAGGCGACTGGTGTGCAAAATTAAAATAGCAGTCAATGGTCCGATTGAACTTGCCATCCACATAAAAATCGGCCTTGCCACAATTTCGGTCCCAGTTTCCGGCTATGGAGACTCCGGTTCCTTCGAAAGTGAAAATTGCCTCATCGCCTGCAGCTGAGCTAAATCTCGATTGTGGAATCGTATCCGATCTATACTTGGTTTCCCATTTCCCCTTAAACTCCCAGCCATCCTTTTGAAATGGTGTTACACGACGATCAATAATTAGATTTGGAAACGAAACCTCCGGCTGGCCCGGTTTTGGTGTCTGCATCTTTATTTTTATTCCGGCATCCGATACTTCACCTCCGTTTAGAAGTGTTATTGCGTTGGCATAATGGATAGTTCTTTCAATGGCTTTGGTAAAGGTGTAATCGGTATTGATAAACAAGGAATCACTCAGTGCCAGTACCTGTCGGCGGTATTCCTCAGGAAAGGCTTTGAAGCCTTTAAAGACGCCTAAAACACCCAGTGCACTCGAAGGATTGCAATCTGAATCCTGACCACAGCGTGTAGCGATTTCCATTGTTTTTAAGGGATCGCCTTCACCATAAAGTAATCCAAAAACGATATAGGCTCCGTTAAGTTTCGCATCTATATTATAGGATGAGCCCGCGCCGCACATATCGGTTTCTCCCCATTTTTTCTGAAGTTCTTTCCACGCTGCACGCCAATCGGTTGGATATTGGCTATGAAGAAGCATGGCATCATTGATAAGCTTAGCATAATCGCTCTCCTGAGGAATAGCGTGAAGTGCATTTTTTACAATCGTTACCATATCTTTTTCGAAGAAGGCTTCGGAGTAGAGCGCCGCAACAAAAGTGCCACCGTAAACGCCGTCACCGTAATTCATGATATGGCCAATTTTATCTGACATCTTTATAACATTGTTTGGCATTCCGGGACTTATCATTCCAATAAAATCTGCTTCTATTTGAAAATCAATATCATCGGCATGCGAATTGTAGTCAGGATGTCCCGATTGAGGCGGGAAAATACTGTCGAAATAATTTTTCCTACCCTGCACATTGGCGTGCCATAATTTATAACCCGATTTTGCGAATAACTCCTGGAATTTTTTGGCCGGTGCATCGATTCCATATTGATCCATTGTCATCATAAAGGTTAGCTGGACATAAATATCATCCTCTAAAAGGGAGAGATTAATATCTGTCGGTTTCCACTTAATCGAATCTTCGAGAGTGAAACCATGAGCGACAAACTCTGTTGGAACACCATAACTTACCCCAATCATTTTTCCGGCCCAACCTCCGGCAATCTTATCTCTCAAAACATCGGAAGGGATGGTCTGCAGTTTGGTCTCTTGCTTCATTTTGCATGATGAAAGCGTGAAGGCAACTATGATTGTGCAACTGAGTAACAAAAAAGGTTTGAACATAATTGATTAAATAGAAGTAAGCGGATTGTAAAATAGTATATTTCAGGGTTTAATACTTAAAATCATAAAAATTCTTTTCGCCACCAAAACACCAGGGCACCAAATTTCACCAAAAATTAGTGTAAATAAAGGCTTTGGTGCCTTTTTAGTGTTTTCGTGTGTTGGTGGCATCCTTTTAATTTAAACGTTTAAAAATTAGTCAATTATCAGTTTTTTACTCATATTACATAAGGTAAAAAAAGCAGCCAATGACTAAACTATGGCTGCTTTTTATTTGATTGGTTAAGAATCTGTTTAAATTTAAGTTTCGTTTATTCCCTGTTCTTTAATAACAGGTTCTTACTGTTCATTACAAACATACGTGTACTCTGGGTAAATTCACCACTGAAAGGAGCCTTATATTTCAGGTCAACATAAAATGCTTTAAATCCTGATTCAGGGATCTGAACTTTTACAGTGATATCTTCCTGATTTGGAGCATTAAGGCTTGATCCCAACCATTTCTCATCCCTGAAATCCTGATCCTTCGAATCGGCGCTCCAGACCAATGCATCAACCAATAATTCAGGAGTTGATTTGATCTTTACAGTAACTGTTCTTCCATCCTGAGCAATGGTGTAATTACAGATCGGGTATTTGCCATTTGTAACTGTTGTTCCGACAAACGCGCTTAATGTGGCAAACGCTTTTTTCTTATCTCCAAGATCATGTGCTGCATTTGGGGTGTAGCAGATATGGTTGTCACCAGGGATGCTGTCGATATAATTTTTAACTGCGTCGGCCGGCCAGTATGGGTCGTTGGTTCCCATGAAAAGCATCTTTGGCATGGTTAACAATTTGCGGTAGGAGTAAGGATCAACCATTTTCACGAGGTCACTTCCTCCCGGGCTGTTAAATTGCTGAGCAATACCTAATTTTACGTAATCCTCAATTTCAATACTGTAATCTCCCCATACAACTTTTTGATAATCAATATTAACAGGCATATTGAGAACATCGATAACCATTGGTCCGATTGCTTTAACGCGTTTGTCATTTGCGCCGGTAAGCCAGGTTGTCCAGCCCCTTTTTGAGGCGCCTGAAACGATGAAGTGGCCAATATTCCGTTTGATCTCTTTTTTGGAGAATTTCTGAACCACGTCCATTGCCCTTACAGCACTCTTGGTCATAGGGAAAAGTAAAGGCCATGAGAAGTCGTGATCTTCAAGGTAACTGTGCAAGGTGAATGAGATCAGTGCATCTTCAGTGCGGTCACCGTAGAGTGGCTGATTAGGAACCTGCCAGATCAGTGAAACAATTGACATATTTGTTTTCGCCAACTGGCTTAAATTTGTTACCAGATCCTCATCCCATCTGTGTGTACTAGGGACCGTATTGTCGTTATGACCGCCGGTAATAAATAAAAGTGCATCATCATATTTTAAAACATCGGGGACCATGATAAACATTTCATGTTTCCAGGTTATTGTGCGCCAGATCTGAGAGGTGTATTCCAAACGATAGAGCATAACGCCATCGCCCTTCATCTTCTCTTTCACCTCCCATTTAAACGATTTGTCGTTATTGTGAAGGTAAGCCTGAAGTGCCGTTTCGGGAGTTATCGCAGCACGCGAACCTGCAGAAACCGTCAATACAGAACAAAAAACAACTAAAATACCAAAAAATAATTTTTTCATTTACTTTTAAATTTATTAAAATAGTTCTATTAAGGGTGCAATTATATTAAAAATCTTCGAGTCGTAGCAGGATTATACTGCTGATTCCAACTGCGTATTTTTCGGGAAGTGATAACTGTCTGTTTTCAGAAGCCCCTTTCCCCTGTAATTTAAAGGTATGAGTCCCGGGCGCCAGGTTAAAATAGCCAAAGCCATATTCGGTCCAGTCCCCCCCTTTACTCGTCATATTCAACGTTGGCCCAGCAGGCTGATCATCAATTAATGGCTGGTATTTACTTCCGAACAGGTCATCCACAAGAATTGCCGATATTTTGTATCGTCCTGTTTGTTTGATATTAAATTCAAATTCTATCGTTCCATCGGGTGTTCCGGGAGTGAAATGAATCCCCTCGGACTCTTGGGTTGTTTTATCGGGGGTGGCCTTCATCTTCAAGGCTGAGGCAAGCATAATTCGGTAAGGGGGGATCCTTTTATCGGCAGGAGGTATTGCATAATCTGAGAATACAATCGGGGTCTGATACCAGAATGCCACTGAGCTGATCCAGTCAGCCCGTTCATTGGAGCTGGAGAGTTGTTTTCCTTCCATATCAACATTACTTCCGCGGTGTTCGATGGTAAATTTTAAGGAGGTACTGAACCGGATGGGATCCTGAATATGCCAGCGGTATGCAGTAACGCGGTCACCTTTCAATGGTCCTTCATAGTGTGTGACACCGTGATACGATCCGGCAAATTCGCGGAAACCCCAGGCATCGCCAAAATAATCTTCTGTTCCTGTACCCTGGAGCGATGGATTCTTCTCGCCGTCAATATAAAAACGGTCATCCCCTTCACCAAACCACCCATTCTGTGTTTGAAGTACGGAATAGACTGTTCCGATATAGTTTCCTCGTCCGATCGTATTTAGAATAACGTGATCTCCGGAAATGGCAGGAGTCTGCTGATGATATCTTGCGTGAAAATAAAGGGAGTTTAGTGGGAGTGAAGTTACCTTTTCCCAATCGACATAATAGTAAAAATATACCGGTCCGTAACCTGGTATTTCGTTGGAGAGGGTTATTTTGGCATGTTTTTTAAAGGGCATCTTCCAGAAGCAGCTTCCGGATCTTCCGAAAGAAGAAACACTGACAGGTAATGACTGGAAATCTTTTTGGGCTCCATGGCCGACACCGAAAAAATCTCCCAACGGCACTTCGACACTCGGTTTTTCATTATTATCCCAATAAATTCGCAGAACCAGAGCACATGCTGAAAAAGGATTTAAGGAGGCGGAGGTGTTCCAGATATGAGTAATAATTCCGGGACCATCCAGATCTGCCAGAATGAGTGTCTCTCCGGCCTGAATTTCTTTGGAATCTCCGTTTCCGTTAAAATTGGGATCGGTACTGGAGACTCTTTTGCTTTGTGCGGTTGATGAAACAGAGAGCTGATCGAGCATGGAGTGAT
>CANJNY010000059.1 GCA_947475715.1 Prolixibacteraceae bacterium | reverse complement strand
CCAGTTATCAATCCAGTTATCCGGAAGACTGGCACTGCAACTTCCTCTTCCCCATCCCCCTGCAAACCAGGAGATTGTTTTATTTTCTGATGTCTGAAGGGCAATAAAATCCCCTTTTGTGATAATATCTGAGAGCGATCCTCTGGCCAAAGCGGGTTTTATCCAGGCCATTACGGTGATTTTCTCATCCAGCTGATCAATGGTTTCGTTTCCGGGGAACTCTGCATAACTTTCATAATTTGTCAGGATACCCTGAAATGGTGTCTGATTGTCATCATTTTGATGATGCGCAAGGCCATGATTCAGCAGTTTGGATTGATCAATGAGTGTTTCTCCCACCACCTTAACATCCAAATTAATGTCAATTATTTTTGAATCGATATTTTCGTCGTAAATTTTAATGTTATTTATCTTTGCCCCAACCTGCAGTTTATGGAGCCCTGTAGTTTTGAATAGGATAGCTTTCTCAACTGTTTTAGTCTCACCGGGCTCCAATGTTACGATCTCTTCGCGGCACACCGAATCATCCAGGGCTACGGGTATGGAAGCCCTGGACTTATTGCTCCCCTTATTCTGTAACATAAACTGATAAGTTACAGGCGTGTTTAATTTAAAGATCTTCAGGCTCTTTAACTCGATAACCTGAATTGAAGGTGATCCTTTTTTAGGTGTAATCACCTCGACATTGTGTTCCTCGAGCTGATCAATCCGAATCATGTGCTCCCCTGCTGCGTATAGCCGGCAACCGATCGAGTCAGCAACGGTAGAGTTTTCATTGACAAGTAGATTCTTTCGGTTATATTCTTTCCCGTCGATGAAAAGCTTTACTACTTTAGTCCCTTTACTGCCATAGTTTTGAAGTATAAAGTGGACAAAAAACAGTTGATCAGGGGCGACTTGTTTTTGGGATTGTTCAAAACCGGCGAGGTGGAATTCGGGTAGTTTTTGTGTTTCAGATGGATGAGCGGGATAGGATTCAGGATTAGGTGGTGGGATTTTGTCCATTTCAAAAGTTATTTCACCACCTTGTGCTATGGATGAATGTTCTATCCAGGGCTTATTATACGCTTGCCCATTGAGTAAGGTGTTGTGGACAAAGAGATTTTCTGCTCCATTATTTGTTGAATTTATAATCCATTTTTTCCCATTCTGAAGCTGAACGGTTACCTTTTTAAAGAGGGGAGAGCCCAGATCATAGATCGGTTTTCCCGGGCAGGTAGGGAAAAATCCCATTGCGCTGAATACATACCAGCTTGACATGGCTCCATGATCATCATTTCCGGGCAACCCCCATGGGGAGTTCGTATAATGTGTTTTCATCAGATTTCTTACCCATTGCTGGGTCAGGTCCTGGCGGTTTGCATAATTAAAAAGATAGGGGACATGTTCAACAGGTTCGTTGTCAAACAGAATGAGCCGGTTTTTAAGGGCACTATCGAGATGCGCCACAAATTCGGAGTTACCGCCAAACAGATTAATCAGATCGAGCGGGTTCTGGGGAACAAACATCGAATAACTCCAGTGGTCTCCCTCCTTATAACCGGTATTTCCCGGATTAAGTGTGAAATTAGTTCCCAGACGCGGAAGCATGGCCATCACCTCCGGATTGAACAGGTTTCGGTAATTAAAGCTGCGGTTTAGCAATTTTGCGGCTTCAGTATGATCTTCCATAACAAGTTCTGCAAATTGAGCCAAAGCCCAGTCATCATAAGCAAACTCCACACTCTTTGTAACCGATTCGGATAGTGAGGAGGGGACGTACCCCAGCTGCCGGTAGGCTGAAAAATCCACAGATCCTGAGGCTGTTCCCAGGCAGCTCTTCATTGCTTTGTAAGCCAGGGCTTTATCAAATCCGCAGATTCCCTTTAGGTAAGTATCCACAATGACAGGAATAATGTGGTTTGCTGTCATCAGATCAGTGGGCAACAGGCCGCTTTGCTCAAATCGGTCGAGCATCGAAAGGACCATATCCTGTTGTCGTCCAGGGGCGATCAGGCAAAGTAAAGGGTGCAGAGAGCGGAATGTATCCCAGGCAGAAAACCCGGCATACTGATTCTTCCCTTTGGTTGTATGAATTAATTTATCAGCCCCCATGTATTTCCCTTGTGTATCCGAAATAATCCAGGGCATGAGCAATGAGTGGTAAAGCGCCGTATAAAAGATTGTTTTATTCGTCTTTGAGGAATCTTCAACCGAAATAACCGATAACGCTTTATTCCATTTTTGTTGGTTTTGCAACTTCAGCTGATCAAAATCCCAGGTATCAGCCTCTGCATGAAGATTATTCAGGGTACTTTCAAAATCAACCGTCGAAACACCGATCTTCATGATTAACGTATTTTTTCCCGGCTCACCCGCAGGAAATGAAAGGATGCATCCACCTTTAATCTCTTCCTTGCCGATGAAGTCAGCACTAAACGACATAATTGCATGACTGGTATCACTGCTAAGCACTCTGCCGGAGATTGACTCGATTTTCCCCAGATCGCTCAGAAGAATTCTGGGTTTTATATTTGGAGCAAAGGTAAAACGAAACATCCCGGTGCGTTCTGTAGCCGTAACTTCAATCATTGTGCCATTATCGGTGAATAATACACGGTAATAACCCGGAGTTGCCACTTCGTCCTTATGCGAAAAAGGGCGGTTATATTTTCCGGTTACAATAGTCTTCCCCTCCTCTGCAGCCATTACATGTATTTTGCCCGATGAGCCATCCGGATATCCGGTTGGATGTTTGATACAGCTAAAAAAATAAATTGAGCTATCCTGATAATTGTATCCCTTAGGATCTGTAATTCTTGTCTCCGGGGTTAATTGCACATAGCCAAAAGGTGCCACTGCTCCGGGATAGGTGCCACCTTCGCTTCCCCAGAGGGTAGCTGTTTGGGTGTTCGATGTTCCAATAAAAGGGTTCACTAAATCAATCACCGGTGTAACCTGCGCGCTGAGACCGAGGTAAATTACAGAAAAACAGAGTATTAAGGATAAACGAGTGCTATAGGTTCGGATCATTTTGGATTTAGGCAAGTGATAAATGTATTTTTTGTGAAGCTAAAATAACCCGGGATAATATTTGGAAATTAGATCCCGGTCATCGCTTTTCAGATCCTTGAATAAGATTGGCTTGTCCTGAGGCCGTAACCCTTTCTGATTGATGCGATTCATAAGGCTCCAGTCCTTATTTGGTTTTTCAGGACTCGGGTCTGCAGGTTCTTTGGCAGGGAGATCATATCTTGTGAAATCATAGACCAATTCAGGGGTATCCTGTTGCCAGTTCCGAACTGTCGCCAGACGAAAGTGCTTGTTCATATACCATTTGATATCCTCATCGCCCCATGAATTTCCGATTCCAAGCCCCTTTTCCTCAAAGCGGTAGTTCCACTGATCGTTATCCGGATAGTGCTTACGCCACATCTGGCCATACTCTCCAAAGGTTACAAACTGGACATCCGGCCACCGTTTTTTGGTTGCTCCAACCCATTTGGCCATCGCCTCCAGGATAAATGTCTCGCCCCAGTCTTTCCGTTCGGGACGTTTAACCAATGCGGCCTCCCAGATATTTGGGATCCATCCGAATCCATTTAATTCAAATCCGCGGTCAAAATGGATCGATTGGGTATGCATCACCGACAAGTGACCGATCTCCATTCCCCAGTCACAATAGGTCTCAATCGGGCCTACGCCACGGCGGCTTGAGGCACTGTTGAATACGGTTGTTCCTCCTTTGCCGCCGCTAACCCGTGCACATTGAAAATCAACACTCCATCCATCCAGGTTTACACAATCGATAAAGTCTGTTTTATTTTGTGCCGGTTTACAAAGATGTTCTTTGGAAGGGTAAAAGGGGTAGGATGGAGACCCGTCGGCACCACCACCGTCAACCGCGTGCTGGCTCCAGATCACCCCGTGTGCAACATGAATATTCTCCTTCTCGGAAAGATGACGCATATTATCTGCAGAAAGAAATCCCCCGATAATAGACTGAGGGCGGTAACCTCCGCCAACCAGCTCCGAGATAAGCTGGATGGCCTCACTCATCTCTTTGTTGACCCGTTCACGCGGCAGATAGAGGGCCGGGAAATATCCCGGAAAATAGGAGACCTCGTCACCGAAAATCTGCTGACATTCGACAATATAATTACGGATATCCCGGTAATTCGGACGCTTATCTTCGAGTGCGTTCAAGGTGAATCCCCAGGTGAGCCGACCATCCGGGTTATTGGCTGCGAAAGCTTCACGAAGGTCGCGTACCACTTTGAGGGTATGGTATGGCGACTCATCCTCATCGATCAGCTTGACATCGCGCGACACTTCCCATGGTGTGGTTCGGATCATAATACATAACGTTACAAACCGCTTACCCAATAATGGTGCGACCTTCGTCGGTGAAAAGGTATTTAAGGCACTCGCAGGTGACAATTGAGAGGCTCCGATTAATCCGGCTCCGCTGATGACTGTTTTCTGAATAAAATCGCGACGTTCCATTCGAAATTTAATTTATTGATAAACAATTTATTTCCTTTATTTTAATTTATTTCTTTTGAATTGATGCCATGCAAATCTGAGACGACAGCTCCCATGCATAGCGACCTCTGCTCCCTTCATAAAGAATTATATAGTGACTTTTAATATCAATTAAGGCAGGGAACCAGATTGCGCCTCCATCTTCTTCACCTTTTGCACCCAAACCAAAGATCGGATTTCCCGGATGTTTTTCCCAGGTACGTAAATCCTTCGATCGGGCTAAACCGAAATAGTCGGGCTGGTCATTCAGATCGGGACTTCCGCCATAGAGCAGTAAAAAAGCATCATGCTCTTTATAAAGACGGGCAGTGGTTACAAATTTGTCCCATCCATTTTCCATTCCTCCCAGGACGGGGGTTTCCAAACTGTTTTTAAAGTTTATTCCATCCTCTGATTCTGCAAGATAGAAACCCCGGAATCCTTTGCCATTGTCATTCTGATAGATCATATAGATTTTATTATCAGCCATAATAACACTGGGAGAGCGGCCAATTAAAACACTTCCGTGCTTTTGAAACCGGACACCATCTTCGCTAATGGCCAAACCTACTGAATTGGGACCTGTGCCGACTCCTGAATAATACAGGAAGACTTTGTTTTTAAAGACCACTGCACCGGGATCCAGAACGTCGCTATCGTCAAAGCTCTCTTTTTCACCAACATCAATGCTGAAATTTTGATTGTTCAGATCCTCAATGATAATATTATCAGGGGTTATATCTTTTATTTGTGCTACCGCGATCCGGTCGTGGCGATTCGGATTAGCAGGAGTAATACCGTTTCCGCGATAGTAAACCAGTAATTTTTCATTGAAATTAATAACTGCCGGGTTTGCGGTCCAGAATTTCTTCCAGAGTTTGTCGCCGGCAGGTATTACCGGATTTTTCATTAGGTTGTGTCTCCATAATCTGCAATTCTTACGGTAATTATCTGAGAAAAGATTCCAGAATGGGGAATTGTTTAACCGGTTATCGGCTGCGAAATTTAGGGTTCCGGCTTTTATTGCATCAGGTAACAGGATGGATGATGCAGAATATAGCGTCGAAATGGCAATAAATTGACTTCGCTTCATACTGTTTTTAATGGCTGACAGGTCAAATATTTATGATTGCTTATTTTTTGATAAAGATAAAACCATTTGATTTATTTTTCTGAATTATTGGGATTTTTTGATTCAATTGAACCTATTATTTTCCGGAATATAAAAAACAAGGGCCGGATAACCGGCCCTTGAAAAATCTATCTTAATATTAATGATCTCTGAGGATTTAAATCCGCATGATCACATTGATTCGAATTATAGTTTACCAACCCGGATTTTGTTTGTAGGCTCCGTTTGAGCGGGAGATTTCATCAGGATTATAAGGCCATGCAATTGCTTTAGCAGGGTCGTATGATCTTGTTTTCCAAATTTGTACGATTGTGTATGGAGAATCCGGATTTGTTTTGTCGGCATGCTGGCGGCCGTGCAGCGCCATTTGAATTTTATCTACATCGCCCCAACGTTTGAGGTCATGAAAGCGGTCTGTCCACTCACAGGCAAGTTCGCAGCGACGTTCATGTTTTAGGTCAGCCATGGTAGGTAGAGCAATGGAGGGAAGTCCAACGCGATTTCTCACTTCGTTAAGAGGTGTGGCAGCATCAGCGGCCCTGCTTAGGTTGAGCAGAGCTTCTGCCTTAAAGAGGAGTATTTCGGAGTAACGCATCAATGGTAGATTTAACTTGGTCGTTGGATAATCACCGTTTTGATTGATCATTGCATTTGTCCCGGAATTACCACCTGTGCCATAGCTATAAGGTTCCATATATTTATTCATCTGAAATCCTGATAAGCTATTGGTCGAATTGTACCTTTTGCTTTCACCAAAGAAAGTAAACTGATCCCCGAATTTTAGAATCGTCACCTCACGACGAGGGTCATTCGCCTCATATTCTTCATACAACTCTTCGGTAGGTTGGAAATAACCCCATCCGTTGTATTTACCCCATCCTTTGTTTTCCAAAACCACACCAGGGAATTCGCTTCCGTCGGTAGTTCCTGATGTTACAGACCACATATATTCTGAACCCCAGTTTTGTGCGATTGTGAAAACAGAGCGGAAACTCTCTTTCGGATCACCGGAGACTTTTGCAAGAGCACGGCCACCTTCATTTTTAATTTTGTCGGCCAGATCAGGAATTAAAGCCCATTTGGTATTGTCAAAAGCTGCCCAGTAAGCATACGTTTTCACCATATAACCCCAGGCTGCAGCCTTGTGAGCACGACCCTGATCGGCACTGCCATAGGTTTGGAATAATGGAAGAAGTTCAGCTGCTTTTGTAAGGTCGGCAATAACCTGTGCATAATTGTCTTTTACAGAAGCGAGTTGTGGAGGTATCCTTTTTTGGTATTCCGGATTTTCCGGTCCATCATAAGGAACTCCCTGATCTACGCGACCCCAAAGATATGCAATCCAGAAGTGGACAAATCCGCGAACAAAATAGGCCTCACCTTTTGCACGTGTTCTAATGGATTCAGTAACATTCTTTGCATTATCGATGTTAGCAATCAGCTGGTTCGCTTTGTCTAACATCCAATAAAGGTCGTTCCAGCCGCCGGTCATATACCCTTCACGCCCTGAAGCGATGAAGTTTTTGATGTTCTCAGCATCTGCTTTTGAGCGTCCAACAACGAGGTCGTCACTTGAAACCTGAACCCAGAAAAGGTTACGGCCCCAGGTTGATTCATATCGAAAAGGGACGTACATTGCAGATACTGCTTTGTTAATATCCTCATCACTTTGCCAGAAATAGGCGGTAGTCGGTAACCCGTAAGGTTTTGTGTCGACCCACTCTTTTGCACACGAAGTGGAAAGGATAAGGGTTAATAGGATGAAATATATCTTTTTCATTTTTTCTGATATTTAGAATTAGAAATTAATTTTGGCACCAAATGAGAGGGCTCTTGAGACCGGATATTGACCACCATCAAGTCCTACACCACCAACTTCAGGGTCCATGCCGGAATACTTGGTGAAAGTTAACAGGTTCTCACCACTGAAATACAACCTTAGTGATCCGCTCCATGGTACATTCTTGAAGGTATATCCTACGAGTAAGTTTTTCAAACGCAGATAATCACCATTCTCAAGATACCAGTCTGAAATAGTTCCAAAGTTTTTGTTGGGGTCGTTAGCCCTGATCATAGGAATATTCGATCCTGTATTTGTTGGAGACCATGCATCCAGAATTTTATCCCAACGGTTGTAACCTTGCTCAGAACCGTTAAGTGTCGACTCTTTGAAGGCGTTGAATAGTTTTACGCCGCTTACACCCTGAAAGAAGAGACTTAAGTCCCAGTTTTTCCAGTTAACATTAGCCGTAAAACCATAGGTCATCTTAGGGAATGCATTTCCCATGTATACACGGTCTGCATCACTGATTTTGCCATCTTTATTTTCATCTACGAACCGAAGATCACCCGCTACTGCATTTGGCTGTATTTTAGCACCATCTTTAGAATGAGCAGTAACCTCTTCGTTGGTCTGGAAGATACCATCCGATTTAATTAGCCAGTAAGAGTAATAAGGTTGTCCGACAGTTGAGCGGAACGGTGAAAGGATACCTCTCCATGCATCACCATGAGCCCAATAAGAGGTTGTATTTTGGTCAATATAGGTGACTTTATTTTGCAAAGTTGCAAAGTTAAAGCCTACATTATATTCAAAATCACCTGATTTATCTGTATAGTTCGCAGCGAACTCAAAACCTTTATTGGAGATTTCTCCTTCGTTAATCAACGGTGCACTTACCCCATAAGTATTGGTCCATTTGGTATCCTGTTGTTTAATCAGATCAAATGTTTTTTTGTTGAAATAGTCAGCAGTAATGCTAAGTTTTTTATTCAACAATAAAATGTCAACACCATAGTCGGTTTGCTCTGAAGTTTCCCATGACAGATTGGCATTATATGCACTGCTAACAAAAGCTGCACTACTGTTAGGGGCACCATTGCCGGCCTGATGAGCGTGGTCACCGGATAAACTGGGATAGCCATAATACATTCCAATGGAACCTAAGTTTCCAATTTTACCCCAGCTGGCACGAAGTTTTAACAGATTCACCATTGGAAGGTTGAACCAGGGCTCGGAAGATAATTTCCAGGCACCGGTAACTCCAGGATAATCTTTTGATCTGTTTCCGACGGCCAGACGGCCCGCAATATCAGTACGGTAACTTCCGGTTGCAAAGTAACGGTCGGCATAGCTATAGGCGACACGTCCGACATACGAAAGGTTACGATCTTCAAATTGTCCGTCATAAGGACGATCTTCTGTGGTTGTCTTCGCATTGACCAGAAATTGCGCCCAATCGGCTTCACGGGCAAAATCACGAGCCGTTAATCCAAAGTTTCTGCCACCATTTTCCTTCGAGGTTGTCGAAGCCATTAAACCCAGGTTATGTTTGCCAATAACGCGACTATAGTTAAGGGTATTTTCCCAGGTCCAATTGTAGTAACGTCCTGTTGAATAACTTAAGGAATTACGATTATTTGGTTTACCCGGTTCAGGACGTAAATATCCAAAGTCTTTATTGAATGAAGTATTCGCACGATAGGCAAAACGTGAAGTAAATTCTAACCCTTTGATCACATCGGTAATATTCAGTTGTGAGGTTGAAAGGATATCGCTGCTGCGTCCAAAACTTTGGTTTCTAAGTAACGAAGCAACAGGATTTACGGCATCTCCATGTATTCCAAGATATTGAGAATCAACGGGTCCAACACCACCGAATTTGCCATCTGCATAATAGGGAGTCGCTGAACTTGGCATGTAAATTGCAGAAAGAATAGAGCCCGTATAACCACTCTGAGTATCTGTTCCACGCCCTTCGTTATTATTCCAAAACAGCTCTTCCTTTATTTTAACATACTTATTAATCTTGTAGATTGAATTGTAGCGAAGTGAGATATTCTTGTTGTAGGTATTGATCAACGTTCCTTCTTCGTTTTCGTATCTTGCCTGAAAGAGTGTAGATAACTTATCTGTTCCGCCATTAACCGAAATATTATGTCGCTGAACAGCTGCCGAGCGGAAAATTTCGTTCATCCAATCGGTTCGTGTGACTTGCGCATAAGGGTTTTTAGTGATATCCCATCCAGAGAGCGGTGTTGATCCGGCATTGGTATATGCCAGATTTGAGACCTTCGCTTCGTCTGAAGCATTAAGTGCATGAGGCAGTTTCCAGGCAGATTTCACACCGTAAAAACCACTATACTCAACCGATGGCTTGCCCATCTTAGATTGACGGGTAGTAATTAAGATTACCCCTGCAGCTCCGGCATGTGCACCATAAATAGCGGCAGAAGCAGCATCCTTAAGAACGGTTACTGATTCAACATCAGACGGATTAAATGGAGCATCCGGAACACCGTCAACAACATACAATACGCTTTCTGATTTCGATCCGGTACCGCGGATGGTTACCTGTGGTCCAGCACCCGGCTGACCACCCTGGTTAACTACCGTGACTCCGGGAACAAGACCCTGGATCATCCCTGCAACTGTCAAAACCGGGGTCTCCTTTAGCCTGTCCATATTCTGAATCACCGCAACAGCAGCTGAAAGATCCTGCTTTTTGGTTGTGCCATATCCAATAGCTACCACCTCTTCAAGACCGATAGTCTCCTGTTTTAAAGTGATATTCAGGGTGCTTTTGCCTTGAATGTCAACCTCCTGGCTTTGTAAGCCAATGAATGAGAAAACAATTGTTTTGGCATCAGCAGGAGGTGCCAGCGTGAATTTGCCATCTGCATCGGTGGTTATGCCAATTGTAGTTCCTTTGATCACAACAGTAACCCCTGGCAGCGGTGCGCCCGACTGATCAGTAACTGTGCCGTTAACCTTTTTCCCATCCTGCTGTATCGGGGAATTGGTAAGATCGGATGCTTTGACAATTATATTCTTTCCGATAATTTCATAGCTCACAGCATCTTTACCAAAAACAGTTGCCAAAACTTCATCAATTTTACTGTTCTCCAGATCAACCGAGACCTTCTTCTCATCGTTGATCTGTCCTTTGTTGTAAAAAAAGAAGAATTCAGATTGCTTTTCAACGGCATCAAAGACCTCAGCAATGGTTGCATTCTCCATTTTCAGGCTCAAACGGGCTGTCTGTGAGTAAACGCTTGCCGTTGCCTGTGTGATTGTAATCACCAAAATAGCCAGAAATAGTTTCATAATACGAGACATTTTTTTAAACAGGAGCTCTCGTCCCCTGTTCAGATTGGGTTTTTTTTTCATACTTTTGAATGTTTTTAATTAAATAAAATGATTTATCGTTTTTCGCCCCCAAAGGCGTTTTTCTGCAACGGGAATAGGTGAGACTATTTCCGTTGTTTTTTATTAGTTATTCATACTTATATTTCAGTTCATAGGCCCTTAGTTGTTTTAGATTTATTGTGCTTTTTTCGAATATATTAACATTATATAATTTTACAAATTTACTCTTAAAATATTACAAATAAGTTTCATACATGTTACGTTTGAGATCTTAGATTAACAGTAGGTTAATTATATATAAAATTTATGGTTTTATTCGAGCCACACTTCGCGATCTTTGATGGTATAGTTTAGTTTAACACTGCGCTTTAAGGTTTCGAAAGCATCGAGCAGATCCTGGTCATAACTGAACATCCCCCTGAAACGTAATTTTGCAAGCCGGGGGTTCTGAATATGGATTTTGATATCGTACAACCGTTCAAGTTCTGTGATGATCGTTGTTAAATCGGCATCTTTGAACAAAAATTTCTCATTCCTCCAGGCACTAAACCTGGTTGCATCCACCTGACTTACGTTTATTTCTCCGGTGTTATTTTGGTAGACTGCCTGCTCTCCGGGGCGGAGCAAGTATGGAGTATTTCCGGTTTTGGATGTGGTAAGCTGGATGGAGCCCTCTTCAAGTGTGGTTGTTATTTGTTCCTCTTCAGCGTAGGCTTTCACATTAAAAGAGGTGCCAAGCACCTTTATCAAAGCGTTTTGAGTTATTACAAAAAAAGGCTTTCGGCTAGCTTTGGAGACCTTAAAATAACCTTCGCCCTTCAGTTTCACCTCTCTTTTCTCTGGATTTTCTCCCGAAGGATAGCTCAGCGTTGATCCGGCATTAAGCCATACCTCGGTGCCGTCAGCCATGTTAAATAGCGCAATATGTTTACGTGGTGCAGTAACTGAATTCCAGGAAATTATTTTCGTTGAGGGTTGGTTGTTGCCAATATACCAGCCAATTGCGAGCATCAGTGGGCCGATAAAAATAGCAGCGTAGCGGAGAAATTTCATAGCCCGTCGGTCCCGGCTTTGTTGTAGTACCGATTGATTGATTATAGCCGATTGAACCGCCATTTTATCATGTTCTATAATGGCCGTTTCTAATTTTTCAGAACAATTCTCCCAGACTTTTAAAGACTCATCGAACGTTTTCTTATTTTCGTCCGATAAATTTTTCCATTGGCCAAGTTCTTCTATTTCGGAGGGGGTACTGTTTCCGGATAGAAAGGCGGCTATTTTCTGGTCATAATCGGGTAGTCGTAAATCCATTGAACACGTCACTTGTTGGTTAGCTTTGAGCTAAGACGACGAGCGGGTCATTTCCCCTGTAAGAGGAGACTGTTTTTTTTTGAGAAAAGATGGAATAAAATTTTAATGCTCTGACTGACAGATAGTTTTTCTCTTAATTTTTTCAGTGCGATACCCATTTGCATTTCAACTGTTTTGACTGATATACCCAGGCGCTGTGCAATATCGCTGTAGCGAAGCTCCTCGAACCGACAGAGGAGGAAAATTTCCCGGCATTTTTCAGGAAGCTCCCCGATTGCGCCATTAATCCGGGCATTGAGTTCTGCCTCTTCGATTAAATCACGGTCATACGAAATCTCTTCTGATTGGGCTTCATTGAGATACTTTGTCTCAACAACCTTATGTTTAAGATAATCGAGTGCACTGTTTTGGACCGATTTAAAAAGATAGCTTTTAAACGATTGGTGAATAATCAGTTTATTCCGTTTTATCCACAGATCTACAAATACCTGCTGTACAAGGGAACGGGATTCATCAGGATCATGAATAAATTTATCAGCATAATAACAGAGCGGAGCGTAATAGCGATCAAATGCGATGGTAAATGATTCCTCATTGCCCAGGGAAATCTTTTGCATTAACTCTGAATCGGTAATCATTATTGATCGTAAAGTTAGAGATTGGTTTTATTAGGTTAATGCACAAAGGTATAATTTTCTCTCAGTTGACGTTTGCATAGATCTGAATTTCTTCAGGTAGCTTTACTTCACTTTTAATTTCCTCATACATTAAACTTTTCTTTCCAAAAATCGTTACATAGGAGGTAATTGATGCAATGAATGAATTTTTTGATACCGATAAATCTGTTTTTTAGTTTGACAATAAGTTTTACTATTGTCTATTTTATGATCCCGCACATTATTAAGGCTGCAAAAATGAAGAATCTATTTGCAGTTCCGAATGAAAGATCGGCGTCTAAAAATATTATCCCAACTTTGGGGGGGATAGCAATTTTGGCCGGATTTATTATTAGCGTAATTATCTCTTCGGATAGTTTTTCGATTGATCAGGTTAAATATTTAATTGCCGCAGTTATTACCATGTTTATTGTTGGATTAAATGACGATATACTTGGTTCAACAGCCAAACGGAAATTGATGCTGGAACTTCCCATGGCACTTTTTCTGGTGATTCTTGGAAATTTCCGTTTAACTAATTTTCATGGAATCTTTGGCATCAACGAAATAAACTATTTTACAGGAGTTATTTTTTCGGTAATCGCAATCGTGGGTATAATAAATGCCTTTAATCTTATTGATGGTATCGACGGTTTAGCAGCAGGTGTGGGGATTATAATTTCTGTGGCTTATGGAATCTGGTTTTTAAGGTTTGGTGATTTTCTCTTTGCGTTGACGTGTTTTAGCCTGACAGGTTCATTGTGTGCTTTTTTTCTATTTAATGTTTTTGGAACAACAAATAAAATCTTTATGGGAGACACCGGTTCATTAATTGTGGGAACAATAGTGTCTGTTTTAACTATTCATTTTAACGAATTCTTCCCCTCCTCCGATTTTCCTGAACATGGTTTGCCTGCGATCTCTCTTGCTATTATGATTGTCCCGATCATCGATACTTTAAGGGTATTTATTATCAGGATTAAACATAAGAAATCTCCCTTCTCCCCCGATATGAATCATATCCATCATCAGCTATTGCAATTAACAGGCAGTCATTTAAAGGCAAGTGGTGTAATTCTGGTTTTAAATAGTTTGATTATACTCCTTGCTTATAATTTGATTGGCTTGATTGGAAATTATACTTTGTTTATTTTGCTTTTGACTTTGGGCTTTTTATTGGCAAATCTCCCTTCCTGGATATTAAAATTCAGAGCTCTTAAAGTTTCAGGTATAAATAATCCGCAATCAGGAGGAGAACTTCAACAATTAAAGGAATAAGGCGGGTTAGTTTTTAATCTTTGCTGTATGTTGGAGTTCCTTTTTTTGTAATTTTACGAACAAAATTAAATATACATTGTTTAATGTAATATACGTTAGTTTATAATTAAAGAAACGCAGTTTAAATAAATATGCCACAAGATTATATCCCCATATTAATTCAGACCTTAATTGTATTTGGTTTTGTGATTACCACAATGGTAGCGACCCATTTTCTTGGACCCAAAAGGTCCTCTGCGGCAAAACTTGAAAATTTTGAATGTGGAATTGAAGGTTTGGGAAATGCGAGAAGTCCGTTTTCGGTAAAATACTTTCTGATTGCAATTCTTTTTGTCCTTTTTGATGTTGAAGTTATTTTTATGTATCCATGGGCTGTGAATTTCAGGTCTTTAGGGAAAGAGGGGTTTTTGGATATGTTCTTATTTATGATCCTTGTACTGACAGGATTTATTTATATTATTCTCAAAGGAGCTTTAAAATGGGATAAGCGTTAAAGCGGCCCAAAAATATTTGGTTTATGTTTGAAAAAGAAAATATAATTATGGCCCCCACCTTGGCAGAGACTCCGGAAGGGATCTCAGGGCAGGGGTTCTTTGCCACCTCAATGGAAAAGGCGGTTGGCCTGGCGCGAAAAAATTCATTGTGGCCATTACCATTTGCAACCTCATGTTGCGGTATTGAATTTATGGCGACCATGGCGTCGCATTACGATCTTGCCCGGTTTGGCTCTGAACGATTAAGCTTTTCACCCCGCCAAAGCGACCTGCTTATGGTAATGGGAACAGTTGCAAAAAAGATGGGTCCGGTATTGCGTGAAGTATATATTCAAATGGCTGAACCTAAGTGGGTTATTGCCGTTGGTGCATGCGCTTCAAGTGGCGGAATCTTTGACACCTACAGTGTTCTTCAGGGGATCGACCGGATTATTCCGGTTGATGTTTACGTTCCCGGGTGCCCTCCGCGTCCTGAACAAATTATTGACGGAATCATTAAAATTCAGGAACTTGTTGGAAATGAGTCACTGAGAAGAAGGAATTCTCCTGAATATCAGCACTTAATGGATTCCTACAATATCGAGTAAAATCGATCAGTTTCAGGCATCAGGCTGCCGGTTTAGTCAAAATTAAGTACATTAAAATATATCTTTGTGTTCCAGATCATTCCAGAGAGAAACGAGTTAGTTGTTGCAAAATTGATCAGTCAATTTAGTGGATCAATTGAACTGCATGAGGTTATGGCCGATATGCTTTGCATTACGGTCCAAAAGGATGTTATTCAGGAGGTTCTTTTTTTCCTCCGGGACGATGATCAGTTGCAGTATAATTTTTTAACCACCTTATGCGGAATGCATTATCCTGCAACAGAAGAGCTCGGCGTTGTTTACCATTTGCATAGTTTTGTGAATAACCACAGGATTCGGATCAAAACATCCGCACCGGTTGCGGATCCGCGGATATCCACCGCTACCTCCGTTTGGCCTTCTGCGAACTGGCAGGAACGCGAGACTTATGATTTCTTCGGAATTCTTTTCGAAGGTCATCCTAATCTAACCCGGATTCTGAATGTCGATGACATGGTAGACTTTCCATTGCGTAAGGACTTTCCACTCGAGGATCAGACCCGTGATGATAAGGATGATTCCTACTTTGGGCGTTGATGATCATGCGATAAACGTTTTATAATTCAAGGCAATGAGGGATCGCATCACTCTGGCCTTATTTTAAAGAGTACCTCAGGGAGGTCAAATTGTTTTAGAATTAAAGTATAAGAGAAATTCATACCATAGATGGCAAAAGGAGTTAATACCGATTACTGGGACAAAGACATCGTCAAAACAGAGGAGCCGAAGGAGTATAATACGCTCAACGTTGGACCTACTCATCCGGCTACGCATGGGGTTTTTCAAAATGTCATGCTAATGGATGGTGAATTTATTGTAAGTACAGAACAGACAATAGGTTACATTCATCGGGCATTCGAAAAAATTGCAGAACGGCGTCCTTTTTATCAGATCACCCCACTCACTGACCGTTTAAATTATTGCTCCGCACCCATTAATAACATGGGATGGCACATGACTGTCGAGAAATTACTTGGAATAGAAACACCCAAAAGGGTTGATTACCTCCGAATCGTAGTTATGGAGCTTGCCCGGATTGCCGATCATATTATTTGCAACAGCGTAATTGGGGTAGACAGCGGAGCACTTACCGGATTCACCTATCTTTTTCAGAATCGCGAATTTATTTATGAAATTTATGAGGAGATCTGCGGTTCACGGCTCACAACGAACATGGGGCGAATCGGAGGTTTTGAACGCAATTTCAGCCCGAAAGTCTGGGAGAAAATACGTTATTTTCTCAAAACATTTCCAGGTAAACTACAAGAATTTGAGACCCTTCTGGCCAGGAACCGGATCTTCATGGATCGTACGGTAGATGTTGGGCCTTTCCCTCTTGATCGCGCTTTGTCCTATGGCTTTACAGGTCCAAATCTGCGCGCATGCGGTTTGGATTACGACGTGAGGGTTAATAATCCATACTGTTCGTACGAAGAGTTCGATTTCATTATTCCTGTGGGTCAAAGTGGTGATACCTACGACCGCTTTATGGTCAGACAGGAGGAGATGAAACAAAGTATGAGCATTATTCAGCAGGCTTTGGATAAACTCGATAAGCTCGAGGATAAAGAGACTTATTATGCTACCGATCCAAGGTTCGTCCTCCCTCCAAAAGAAAAAGTTTATAACAATATGGAGGCTTTGATCTGGCATTTTAAAATCGTGATGGGAGAAACCGACATACCCGCAGGGGAAGTCTACCATTGTGTTGAGGGTGCCAATGGAGAACTGGGATATTACCTGGTAAGTGATGGCGGACGTACCGCCTCAAGGCTCCATTTCCGCCGGCCATGTTTTATTTACTACCAGGCTTATCCCGAAATGGTAGAGGGGACTATGTTGTCAGACGCCATTCTCACCATGAGCTCGATGAATGTAATTGCCGGTGAATTAGATGCATAACTTTTTGTAAAGACGTTTCATGTAGAGACGTTGCATGCAGCGTCTCTACATGAAATCAATAAAAAATGAAAATAAAATATAATGCAGGAAAAGAATAACATACCTGAATTTAATCGTGAAACACTTGATTTGGTGGATCAGATTATCAAACGGTATCCCGCTGGAAGGCAAAAATCTGCCTTACTGCCGGTTTTACATATTGCCCAATCAGAAAATAGCGGTTGGCTTAGCCCTGAGATGATGGATTATGTTGCTTCATTGCTTGATATTCAGCCCATTGAAGTTTATGAGGTTGCATCGTTTTATAGTATGTATAACCTTAAACCTGTTGGGAACTGTGTGATTGAAGTTTGTCACACCGGCCCTTGCTGGTTAAACGGAGCGGAAAAGATAATTGCACATTTTGAAGCACGACTTGGGATTAAACCCGGTGAAACAACTGCTGACGGTAAATTCACCCTCAAAACGGTGGAATGTCTTGCCGCATGTGGAAATGCCCCGGTGATTCAGGTTGGACAGGAATATCACGAGAACCTCACTGCCGAAAAGGTTGATAACCTCCTTGAACAGTGGAAGCGTGAAAATAAAGTTTCGCATACAAATCCTTACCTGTAACGATGGCAACAAAGATCTTACTAAATAATATTGAAGTACCCGGTCTTGCTGATTTTCAGGTTTACAGAAAATTGGGAGGATATACCGCTGTTGAGAAAGCTTTAAAAACCCTGACCCCCGATGATGTTACCGAGGAGGTGAAGAAATCAGGACTCAAAGGTCGCGGAGGCGCCGGTTTTCCTACCGGGATGAAATGGAGCTTCATTGACAAGAAAAGTGAAAAGGCAAAATACCTGGTTTGTAATTATGATGAAAGTGAACCCGGAACGTTTAAAGACCGCCATATCGGTCAGCTTAATCCGCATCAGCTTATCGAAGGGATGATCGTTGGTTCGTATGCACTTGGCGCAACTACCGCATATATATACATCCGGGGAGAGCTTTTTTATGTATTACGGATTATTGAGAAGGCAATAGCCGAGGCTTATCAAAACGGTTTCCTGGGGGAGAATATCCTTGGATCGGGTTATTCGTTGAATCTCTATTGCCATCCTGGTGCCGGAGCATACATCTGCGGCGAAGAGACAGCATTGCTTGAATCACTCGAAGGTAAACGGGGTAATCCGCGAATCAAACCACCATTCCCCGCAATTGTGGGATTGTATGGCTCTCCAACGGTGGTGAATAATGTCGAAACAATAGCAACTCTTCCATGGATCGTAAATAACGGCGGTGAGTCGTATGCAGCAATCGGCGTTGGAAACAGCAAAGGGACGAAACTGATTTCGGCCTGTGGTCATATCAATAAACCAGGTATTTACGAGATTGAACTGGGTCTTCCGGTTGAGGAGTTTATCTTTAGTGACGAATATTGCGGAGGTATCCGAAACGGGAACAAGCTTAAAGCAGTAGTAGCAGGTGGTTCATCTGTCCCTATTCTTCCTGCGGATCTGATCCTGAAAACTGCTGCGGGTGAACCGCGTCTGATGAGTTATGAATCACTCGCTGAGGGTGGCTTTCAAACCGGAACAATGCTGGGTTCGGGTGGCTTTATCGTAATGGATCACACCGCCTGTATTGTTAAAAATCTGCTCACATTTGCCAGGTTCTATCGTCATGAGTCGTGCGGTCAATGCAGCCCATGCCGCGAAGGAACCAGCTGGATGGAAAAAATATTAATGCGTATTGAAGGCGGACAGGGGACGATGAAAGATATCGACCTGCTTGTGGATATCGCAAAGCATGTTGAAGGAAATACAATTTGTCCGCTGGGCGATGCCGCTGCATGGCCTGTGGCCAGCGCAATCCGTCATTTCAGAGAAGAATTTGAAGAACACGTAAAATTACAAAAATGCCCCTTTTAAAGGTAACCATCGATAATATTGAGGTGGAGGTAGAAGCCGGAACAACCATCATGAATGCTGCCCGCAAGATTGGCGGTGCCGTGGTCCCTCCGGCTATGTGCTATTATTCAAAACTCGAAGGGAGCGGAGGGAAGTGCCGCACCTGTCTGGTAAAAGTTGCACAGGGATCTGCCAAAGATCCCCGCCCGATGCCCAAACTGGTCGCTTCGTGCCGCACCATGGTGCAGGATGGAATGGTTGTACAAAATATAACCTCTCCCGAAGCAATGGATAGCCGTCAGGCAATCACCGAATTTCTGCTGTTGAACCATCCGCTCGACTGTCCGGTTTGCGACCAGGCGGGTGAATGTCACCTCCAGGATCTCTCCTATGTTCACGGTCTGCAGGAAACCCGCACCGATGAGGAGCGAAGAACTTTTAAACCTATCGACATTGGGGATAAGATCAAACTCAACATGAACCGGTGCATTCTCTGCTATCGTTGTGTTATGGTGGCAGATCAGATCACCGATAAACGGGTGCACGGTATTCTGGGCAGAGGTGATCATTCCGAAATCAGCACCCATATTCTGAAGGCTGTCGATAACGATTTCTCAGGAAATATGATCGATGTGTGCCCCGTTGGAGCGCTAACCGATAATACCTTCCGGTTCAAGAGCCGCGTCTGGTTTACTAAACCTTTCGATGCCCATCGCGAGTGCACAAAGTGCAGCGGTAAAGTTGTCCTCTGGATGAAAAGTAATGAGGTGCTTCGCGTAACCGGAAGAAAAGACAAATACGGAGAGGTGGAGGAGTTTATCTGCAACGATTGCCGTTTCGACTATAAAGAGCTTAAAGACTGGACTGTTGAAGGTCCCCGGACAATTGAACGCCATTCGGTTATATCTCAGAATCATTATGAAACAGTTGCCGGCATATCGGTGATCGCACCGAAATAACACATAGTTAATCAATATATTAACCTGATTATTTACAGGTCAAAAGTAACCATTTGATATGGATTGGACAGAATTAATTTTTAAGACTATTTTTTTGATCATCATTTTTGTGGTCACCCTCGTTGTGGCGATGTATTCCACCTATGGTGAACGGAAGGTAGCTGCATTTATGCAGGATCGCCGGGGTCCTAATCGGGCAGGCCCTTTTGGGTTGTTACAACCTTTAGCGGACGGATTAAAGATGTTTATGAAAGAGGAGATTATCCCACTTACGGCGAATAAAAATCTCTTTATCATAGGCCCTTCAATCGCAATGACTACCGCTCTGCTTACCGGTGTGGTTATTCCATGGGGAGGTACAATATCCATTGGAGGGAGGATTTTCTCATTGCAGGTTGCAGATCTGAATATCGGAATTCTCTATGTTTTCGCGATGGTCTCAATCGGAGTGTACGGTATTATGATCGGTGGGTGGGCTTCGAATAATAAATATGCACTCCTTGGTGCAATCCGTGCTGCATCCCAGATGATCAGCTACGAACTGGCCATGGGAATGTCGATTATTGCACTCGTTCTTACAACCGGTACACTAAGCCTTCATGAAATTGTTTCACAACAACATGGAATGCACTGGAACATCTTCTATCAGCCTCTTGGGTTTTTTATCTTTTTGATCTGCGCCTTTGCAGAAACGAACCGTGCCCCATTTGACCTTCCAGAATGCGAAACAGAACTTATTGGTGGTTATCACACCGAATACAGCTCGATGAAACTGGGCTTTTACCTCTTTGCTGAATATATCAACATGTTTATCTCATCAGCAGTTATTGCAACCTTATATTTTGGAGGTTATAACATGCCTTTCATTGATCAGCTTGGGTTATCCATGAATACAGTCACCTTTATTGGAACCTTCTTTTTCTTCCTCAAAATATTCAGTATGATCTTTTTGTTCATGTGGATCCGTTGGACACTTCCACGATTCCGTTACGACCAGTTGATGAATATGGGCTGGAAGGGGCTTATTCCACTGGCCATGTTCAATATTGTTGCCACTGGAATTTATTATTTCTTTACCGAATTAAAATAATCCGAAAAACCATGCAAAATTTAACAAACAGATCGAAGATGGTTTCGGACAAGAAGATGACCTTCATGGAGTGGATCTATGTTCCTGCTATCATTAAAGGGATGTCCATTACCATTCGTCATTTCTTCAGCAAGAAGACGACCATCAGTTATCCCGAAGAAAAGCGGGAATTCAGCAAAGTTTATCGCGGACAGCATGTTTTGAAACGTGATGATCAGGGGCGTGAGCGGTGCACTGCCTGCGGTTTATGTGCAGTGGCATGCCCTGCCGAAGCGATCACAATGCGGGCGGCTGAACGTAAACCGGGTGAGGAGAACCTTTACAGGGAAGAAAAATATGCAGCAGTATACGAAATTAATATGCTTCGGTGTATCTACTGCGGCGATTGCGAGGATGCCTGCCCTAAAGAGGCAATATTCCTTACCGACCGGATCGTCGCTTCTCAATACGAGCGCCAACCCTTTGTTTATGGAAAAGATATCCTTGTCGAACCATTCGACCTGAACCTGAGGATTGATATCTCAGCCCGCCAGACTGATGCAGTGGCTCAGTTTAAATCGGTAAAACGATATGCTCACAACAAATAAATTTGACTTTTAAAACAACTATAAAATGGTCTTTCTATTCTACATGCTCTCTGCCATAATGATCATTTGTGCCTTATTGGTTGTATTCTCGAAGAATCCAATCAATAATGTTATCTATTTGATTTTATGTTTTTTAGCGATGGCTGGGCATTATATCCTGTTGAATGCACAATTTCTCGCAGTGGTTCATGTGATTGTCTATACCGGCGCGATCATGGTATTATTTCTTTTTGTAATTATGCTTCTGAATTTAAATAAAGCCATCATCCTTCGAAAATCGACTGTGACACGTGTCTCTGCTGTAATTACAGGTGGAATATTCTTTCTGGTCCTGCTCGCTGCAACTCGTCAGACCTTCGAAATCCATGCGAAATACCCTTTTGCAAGTGATTTTGGATTAGTCTCCGGAATCGGAAAAGTGTTGTTTAACGAGTTTTTGCTTCCATTTGAAATGTCATCTATCCTGTTTATATCGGCCATGGTCGGTGCTATGATGTTTGGAAAGAAAGACGTTTAAAATATATTGCAGAGACGTAAGATCTTACTTCTCTGCAGCGAAATAAAATAAATTAAATAAAAAATGAAAGATATCTCATCCGCCATTCAACTCATTCCGCTTGAAAATTACGTCTTTTTGAGCGTAGCCCTTTTCAGTATCGGGATGATGGGCGTTCTGTTCCGAAGAAATACAATTGCAATTCTAATGTGCCTCGAATTGATGTTTAATTCGGTAAATCTCTTACTTACAGCTTTTTCTGCATATCATTCCGATCCGGCAGGACAAGTATTTGTATTTTTTATTATGATTGTGGCTGCGGCGGAAGTGGCTGTCGGCTTGTCGATTATTGTGATGATGAAACGTAATGTCGATTCTGTAGATATTAACCTCTTGAACCGGTTGAAATGGTAGCATTAATTTCCTCGATTGCCTGGCTTGTTCCGGCCTTTCCCTTGTTGGGATTTTTGATAACCGGACTGGCAAAAAACCGCTTAAAAAATAATCAGGCGGGTATTATTGCCAGCACGCTTGTATCTTTCTCATTTATAACAGCGCTGTTTTTATTCTTTTCACTGCGTTCCTCCGGTCAGGATTCTGTAACGGTAACCCTTTTCAACTGGATTTCTGCAGGTGATCTTAACATCCCCTTTGCTTTTCTGATCGATCATCTGTCGATTACGATGATGTTGATCGTTACGGGTGTCGGAGCTCTGATTCATATTTATTCTATTGGATATATGCATGATGATGAACGTGTTAGTTCGTTCTTTGCACAGATGAATCTGTTTACCTTTAGCATGTTATTGCTCGTGATGGGGGCAAATTACCTGATTCTTTTCATAGGTTGGGAAGGGGTTGGTTTCTGTTCCTACCTGCTGATTGGTTTCTGGTTTAAAAATCCAGCTTTCAATTATGCAGCACGAAAAGCCTTTGTAATGAACAGGATAGGTGATCTTGGTTTTATCCTCGGAATCATTCTGGTATTCTTTACCTTCAAATCGGTAAGCTTCACTGAAATATTCTCACAGGCCGGTGCTTTGCAGGCAGGTGCTCCGATGATCACCCTTATCACGATTCTTCTGCTGGTTGGGGCTGTCGGTAAAAGTGCACAGATCCCTTTATATACCTGGCTTCCCGATGCAATGGCTGGTCCTACGCCGGTTTCAGCCCTTATCCATGCCGCGACGATGGTAACGGCAGGTATCTATATGATTGCCCGTTCAAGCATTTTATATAACCTGGCTCCAATAACGCTCAATATCATGATTGGCCTTGGTCTGGCAACGGCCATATTTGCAGCGGTGATCGGATTGAGGCAAAATGACATTAAAAAAGTTCTTGCCTATTCGACAGTTTCTCAACTGGGCTATATGTTTCTGGCACTCGGATTAGGGGCCTATTCCTCGGCCGTTTTTCACCTTACGACACACGCTTTTTTCAAGGCATTGCTTTTCCTTGGTGCCGGCAGTATTATCCACGCAATGGGTGGAGAACAGGATATTCGTAAAATGGGAGGACTGAGGAAAAAGATGCCAATCACTTATCTGACTTTTCTTGCCGCTACACTTGCAATAAGCGGGATTCCCCCATTTTCGGGATTTTTCAGTAAGGACCTTATTCTTACAAAAGCATTTGAAAACAATCCACTGCTTTACATCCTGGCATTGGGTGGTGCATTGATTACCTGCTTTTATATGTTCCGGCTTTTATACCTGGTGTTCTTTGGAAGTCAACGATTAAGTTCAGCACATCCGCATGAATCACCCCGTGTAATGACCATTCCGTTGATCATCCTAAGCGTTCTTTCGGTTTTTGGCGGATTCTTAAATATTCCTGAACTATTCGGAGGAAAATCGGATTTGGGAGAATTTCTGCATAGTGCAATCACCTCCAAAGTTACAGAGGAACTTAGTAGTTCAACCGAAATAGGTTTGATCATTTCATCGTTAGCCCTGCTTGGTTTGATAATTTTAATGGCTTATCGTACCTATGTAAAAAGAGCGGTTCTTCCTGCGGCAGACTCCGAATCGTTATCTCTGTTCGGTAAAGTAGTGGCTAACAAATTTTATATTGACGAGGTTTATACTTTACTGCTTGAAAAACCTTTTGGTTTCCTTTCAGACTTCTTCTTTAATACTATTGAAAAAGCGGTGCTCGATCCTGCAGTAGATGGAATTGGTACTGCAACTTCCCGGTTAGGGAACCTGGTGCGTAAACTGCAGGCAGGAAACATGAGTTTTTACCTCTTTGCCATGGTAGGTGGGATTCTTTTATTTATCATCTTTATTTTAATCGTCTGACCCTATGATATTGCTGATTATACTCTTACTTCCAATCGTAACAGGGCTTTTTTTGTTGCTTTTAAAAAACCCGGCTACCGCGCGCATCATTGCACTCTGTTCGTCTATTGCAAATTTACTGATCACACTTGGGTTGATCAGTACTGTCCCATCCCCATCCTATAGCGTTAACTGGAACCATTTTATGGGAACGCAATTCTCCCTGGGATTTGACGGGATTAGTTTGATTATGCTCTTATTGACCAATTTGCTCTTCCCGTTTATTATTCTTTCAGGATTTACGCGTGCACACATCAAAATTCCGGTTCTGAACTTCCTGATCTTGTTTACTCAATCGGCATTAATAGGGGTTTTCCTGGCACAGAATGCCTTCCTGTTTTATATTTTCTGGGAGTTAACACTGATACCGGTATACTTTATTTTGCTGCTATGGGGCGGAGAGAACCGTAAAGCCATAACTTTAAAATTCTTTATCTATACCTTATCCGGTAGCTTATTCCTCCTTTTTGGAATCATCTATCTTTTTACTTTAACGCCAGGGATGCATACAACCGATTTTTCTGCGTTCAATCAATTGCATATTCCTGCGGCTACTCAAACCTGGTTATTCTGGGTTCTTTTTGTCGCATTTGCCATTAAAATGCCGGTATTCCCATTTCATACCTGGCAGCCCTCAACCTATACCATGGCATCCAAACAGGGGGTTATGATCCTTGCGGGAGTCCTCACAAAAATGGGTATTTACGGGGCGCTCCGCTTTCTGTTTCCAATTGTTCCTCAAGGGGTTCTATACTGGCAGAATACAGTTATCACGCTGTGCCTTATTGGTGTTATATATGCTTCTGTCATCGCATTCCGTCAGACAAATATCAAAAGGCTGATCGCTTTCTCATCAATGGCACATATCTCCCTGATGGCAGCAGCGATGTTTATATTGAATTATTACTCAATTCAGGGGCTTCTTTTTCAGGTGATTAGCCATGGGGTTACAATTGTGGCTCTTTTCTACGTGGTGCATCTTATCCAGGAAAGAACCGGCACCCTTGAATTGCCTCAAATGGGTGGATTAAAACATGTGGCTCCTAATCTGGCAATTCTATTGCTCATTATTGTGCTGGGCTCTATTGCCCTTCCACTCACTGCCGGTTTTGTTGGTGAGTTTTTAATCATTGCAGGGCTTGCTAAATTTTCAATCTGGTTTGCATTCCTGGGTGGAACTACGATGATTCTTGGTGCAATATATATGCTTTATGCCTATCAACGCATTATGCTTGGTGATAATAACCCTACACTTATTCGGGTAAAAGATATCAGGACCTTAGATTTTTTCATCCTGATTCCGTTGATCACCCTGATCCTGATTCTCGGGATTTATCCCCAGCCAATATTTAATCTGGTTGAAGAATCGGTAAAAACCATGCAGAACCTGTTACCGGTAAATGAGGTGGTTACCTTATTAACCCGTTAATCAAATCTATTAGAAACAAATTGAATATCGTTAGCCAATGAGCGCATTAATTTTATTAACAGTTTTTGGAATCATCGTCCTGTATTTGGGTTTTGCAAATAACAAAACTATCCTGGCGCCCGTTGCGATTACAGGGCTGCTGATCACTATATTTCTATCAATAAAAGACTGGAACCTCGGGTCGAAATATTTTCATGATATGATGATCATTGATAATTTTTCGATTGCATTTAATGTGTCAATGGTCATTATCACCATTCTGATCTTTCTTTTCGGGGTTAACTATTATAAACGGATGGAGCATTATGTGGCAGAGCAATATGCCCTGATGATCTTTGCCCTTACGGGTGCTTTTCTGATGACCTCTTTTTCAAACCTGATCATGCTTTTCCTTGGAATTGAGATCTTATCGATTCCATTATACATCCTTGCCGGGGGGAAAAAAACCTCGTTCCGTTCTAACGAAGCTTCCTTTAAATATTTCCTGCTGGGCTCTTTTGCAACGGCATTCTTCCTATTCGGAATAGCATTGGTTTATGGTGCCTCCGCTACTTTTTATCTCCCTGAGATCAAGACCTATATTGCACAATTTAACGGTCAGCTCCCTCCCATGTTAATGGTAGGTCTGCTCTTTATTCTGATTGGGGTCTCCTTTAAAGTTGCCGTCGCCCCTTTCCATTTCTGGAGTCCTGATGTTTACGAAGGATCTCCTACCCTGGTAACCGCATTTATGGCAACGGTGGTTAAAACCGCCGGTTTTGCAGCCTTTTACCGCCTCCTGGGGATGGGTCTGCTTCCACTTCCTGCACCACTCGAAAAGACGTTATGGGTGATGACCATGCTTTCACTCCTTGTTGGAAATCTGGCTGCTTTAAGACAAACGAATTTTAAACGTTTACTTGCTTATTCAGCTATCGTCAATACCGGTTTTATGATGCTGGCTATGCTATCACAGCATGACTCGTCGGCCTCTGTTCTCCTTTATTATACTTTTGTCTACTCACTTGCCACAGTTCCGCTATTTATCATATTTATCTACATGAAACGGGCTTCAAGCGGACTTGAAGAACTCACCATTTTTCGCGGATTGTATAAACAAAAACCGTGGATGGCTGTATTTATGACTATTTTTCTCATGTCACTTGCCGGTCTTCCGCCAACTGCAGGATTCCTGGCTAAATACCGTGTTTTTGTATTGTCAATCAGTCGCGGTTACCTTGCAATATCAATTTTTGCAATCGTAATGGCAATCATAGGAGTATATTATTATTTTTATGTATTGCGTGAGGCATTCTCTGAGAGTGACAATCCGAATCCGATTGAGATTAGCAGGCTTAATTCAGCTTTGATCGTTGTTTGCGGCGTCGCCGTCCTTCTTTTGGGTCTCTTTGTTTGGTCGGTGCCTATCTAATGATTTTAACTGTATGTTGTCTTAACTTTCCTGTATCTGATTCGTCCATGTATTAAATCTTCCATCCATTATATTAACCAAACGATTAGTACATGTTTGTTGGTCATATTTTCAAAAGCAATATCTACAGATACTCCAATAGAACTGCACTTATTTATGGTGATCAAAATATTTGCTATGGTGACCTGGATATTCAAACAGACCAGCTGGCGATCTTCTTATTGGGGCAAAACGTAAAACAGGGAGCAATAGTAGGTATAAAAATTAATAATCCTGTTTTATTTACCAAATGCATAATAGCTTTAGCTAAGGTTGGAGCTGTTTACGTCCCGTTTGATTCAATTCAACCTTTACTGAGAGTTCAAAAGATGTGTGAAGCTGCCAACGTAAACTTCATGCTTTATGATGAATCTGGTTCAGATAAAATCTATTCAAAGGCTCAGGAGATATTAATAACTGAAGATTCGTGCGTTTCAACCTCGGTCGATAATTTCCGTGTTTCGGATAGCATCACCGGGGAAAGTCCTTTATACATCATGTTTACTTCGGGCTCTACCGGTGAGCCTAAGGGAGTAATTATTCCTAATAGTGGTGTCATACGCCTTGTGTGCAATCCTAATTATATTGATATTCAACGTGATGATGTATTATTGCAGTTGTCATCAGTGGCATTCGACGCAGCAACATTTGAGTTTTGGGGTGCCTTACTGAACGGCGCAGCATTGGTTCTGTTGGATCGTTCTTTTGATTTGAAAGATATTAGTATTGTTTTGCAGGAACAAAAAATTTCGATTTTATGGTTGACTGCCAGATTGTTTGACAAATTGATTGATCATGATGTACAGATGTTTTCAGGTGTTCGGAAACTACTTTTTGGCGGTGAGACCTGCTCTTTTAGTCATGTCCGAACAGCTTTTGAAATGTTACCTAATACTATTTTGTTACATTGCTACGGTCCTACCGAGAATACGGTCTTTACATTGATTCATTACGTTAATCAGGAAAATATTGAAGATGGTTATATCCCGATTGGAAAGGTAATATCCGAGACCCAATGTTATGTTTTAGATGAAGATTTAAATGTTTTGGCAGAAAATGAACCGGGCATACTTTATATTAGCGGGAAGGGACTAGCCATCGGCTATACTGATGAGCCACTGACGGATAAGAAATTCATTTTTCATCCGACTCTCAATACACGATTATACAATACTGGCGATAAGGTAGTCTGCCTGCCGGGATCTGTTTATAAATACATCGGCAGAGTGGATCGGCAAGTGAAAATTCGTGGTTATCGGATAGAATTATTTGAAATTGAAAACGAATTAGAAAATTTTGAATCAGTTGACAAGGCTGTTGTGGCTATTAACAAAATGGTTAATAATGAATTGACTGCGTTTTATACCAGTAAGAATAACAGGCCAGTAAACTCTAAAATGCTACGGGAATTCTTAAAAAAGATATTGCCCGATTATTCTATTCCTTTATATTTTAAGCATATATCTGATTTTCCTTTAAATAGCAAAGGCAAGGTCGATCTGGAATTTCT
>CANJNY010000058.1 GCA_947475715.1 Prolixibacteraceae bacterium | reverse complement strand
GTTCGATTTTGCCGGCTACCGAATGAATCTTGGTTGTTTCAAGCGCCTCCTTAAGCGTAAATGGTGGCAGAATGGTGGGAATTCGTTTGGCCAGCATGGTCTTACCTGCTCCTGGCGGACCAATTAAAATGATATTGTGACCTCCTGCCGCTGCAATTTCGAGGGCACGTTTGACATTTTCCTGCCCTTTGACGTCACTGAAGTCGACATCATAATTGCAGACTTTAGCCCTGAACTCCTCACGCGTATCGATGATTGTCTGGACAAGCCCCATCCGCCCTCCAAGAAAATCGATTACCTCTTTGATATTTTCAACGCCAAAGATCTTAAGTTTGTCGACCACTGCCGCCTCGCGGGCATTCTGCAGCGGAACGATAAACCCTTCAAAACCTTCCTCACGTGCACGGATCGCAATTGGTAGAATCCCCTTGACCGTTTGAAGTCCGCCGTCAAGTGAGAGTTCCCCCATCATCATATATTTATGCAGGTCAGGTGCCTTGATTTGCTCCGAGGCAGCCAGAATGCCGATTGCAATAGGCAGATCATACGCCGAACCCTCCTTGCGGATATCGGCCGGAGCCATATTGATCACCACCTTCTTACCGGGAAGTTTGTAGCCGTTGAAGCGGAGCGCAGAGTCGATCCGTTGCTGACTCTCCTTCACTGCGTTATCGGGTAATCCCACAAGATTAAACTTAATCCCCCTCGAGACATCGGTCTCAACGGTTACGGTGGTGGCATCGATACCATGAACTGCACTGCCATAGGTTTTAACGAGCATAACAGAGGTGAATAACAATCGTTTTCTAAATTTACAATAAATAAATGAATTATGTATCGTGCAGATTATTTTCATGGCATGATTAATGCAAATGACATTTGATTTGACAATAAACTGATACTGATAATAATAATATCGACCTGGAGGAAATATACCTGATTGTGTCCTGGTTTCTCTAAATTTAATAGCATTTAATATACTGATCAGGGGTTATGGTTCAACCACTTCGTGGCTGGATCTTATACCATTATTGTCTTACCCCCGGTTCCGCAAGCTTCACCGGGGGTTATTCAAATTGACCCACTTCGTGGCTGGAGTATAATTCAGTATTGTCTTATCCCCGGTGTAGAGGCAATAATTTTAATGTCTCTACACCCGGGGTATTTATCTGCCAGCCGGCTTACGACTTCATCCTGGCTGTTTTCGGGTAATATATTCTTTACATTGGTTTCTAAAGAAAGAAGCTATTTATTCGCAAAGAGTAGATTGGGAATCCGTACACTTCCTGGCGAAATTACATCTCTGAGTTCGGATATCCGATCGCTGCAGTGCATAAGGGCATGTCAGAGTTCAAATATCCCACCTCTGTGGTGCAGATGCGTATGTCTGAGTTGACCGCGCGCATATCAGAGTTGCGATAGCGCATGAAAAAGGTGCGATCATTGAACAAATTGGTGCAGTAACCCATATCAGCGATGGTTTTCGGCATATCAAAGATCGGTTATCTGATGATCAAAGTATGCCATTGTTGTTAAAGATTATTATCCCTGTGCATTTACTTTTTTCAGGTTTTCCTCTCCCTTCATGTTTTCAAAATCGGGGTGATAGTTTAAAATCTAACCTGTTTATTTTGTATCTTTGCTCTAGATCTATCCCGACATGAAACCGGGAATATGTATTGATCCATTGGTAATTGGTGGCTGCTTTGATATTGAGTTTAACGAATGGTAAAACAGGTTGTTTAAAGAAATCTTAAAATTTGATGATAATGAATAATAATGAATTTGATGCTGTAAAAATGATGCGGGAAATAGGGTAAAACCATCACAGGATGTATGAGAATAATCCTGAATTAAGGGAAAAAGATTAGAAGAGATAAGAATTAAATATGCAAAGAAGATCATTAAAAATGAATCTGCGAGTCATAAATAAGTATACAATGTTGTTATTTTAGTAAAATGTTAGAAAGACCCAAACCCCTCTTCGCGAAGCGCATTTTCTGGGATGTTAACTTTGAGCTCATTGATTATGATGCCAAGGCTAACTGGGTTATTGAGCGGGTTTTTTCGCGCGGTGATGTGGAGGATATCCGCCAGTGCCGCAGGTATTATGGTGATGAAAAAATTACGGAAGCCTTATTATGTGCCAAGTATTTACCCCTTCACACGATCTATTTTGCAAGTGCAATCATAGATAAACCACTTAATGAATTCAGATGTTACACACTGAGACTGTTGAACCCGGAGCTTTTTCCTTATTAAAAGAATTGATGGATCTTCAGGCTCTCCAAGACTTTTCATTGGTTGGAGGTACTGCCCTGGCACTCCGTTTTGGCCATCGTAACTCGGTTGATCTGGACTTGTTTTATCACGAAAGATTTAATCATTCGCAAATTGTGGAGGCGCTTGAGAGCAATTTCCGACATCGGTTTGTCTACAAACAACAACATACCCGGTTTGGTATTTTTGGTTTCATTGATAATATAAAGGTTGATTTTGTACATTTCCCTCATGCTTTAATTAGAGATATTGAGCAGGAGGAAGGAATAAGGTTTTACAGCATTGCTGATATTTCTGCCATGAAAATTCTGGCAATACTGGGTAGAGCCCAGAAAAAGGACTTTTGGGATTTGTATGAATTACTTCAGCATTATACTTTACAGCAACTTATAGACTGGCACAAATTGAAATTTCCAAGCCAAATGCTTGCCATAAGTATACCCCATGGTATCACCTATTTTGCCGAGGCAGATGAGAGCGATGATCCGGTGAGTTATAAGAAACAAACCTGGGAACTTGTAAAAAAGGGGATAAGCCGGAAAGTAAGTGATTATTTAAAATGATTAAAGAGTTATATTTGTAAACCAATCAGTATGTGATTGGAAAATGGTTTTTGACAACAATTAAAATAACTCAAGAATTTTCACGTGCCCGATATAATACAACTTTTACCCGATTCGGTTGCCAATCAGATTGCTGCAGGAGAGGTGATACAACGTCCGGCCTCGGTGGTTAAGGAGCTGGTAGAAAATGCAATCGATGCAGGCGCAACTGCGGTAACCATCAATATTAAAGACTCGGGTCGTACCTTAATTCAGGTTATTGATAATGGAAAAGGGATGTCACCTACCGATGCGCGGATGGCGTTTGAGCGTCATGCCACCTCCAAAATCAGGGAGGCCAACGATCTTTTTGCGATCCGCACGATGGGCTTTCGCGGCGAGGCGCTGGCGTCAATAGCCGGTGTTGCAGATGTGGAGCTGCGTACACGTCCTCATGGTGCCGAACTTGGAACCTATATCCATATCCTGGGCTCATCCATTCAAAAACAGGAGGCCGATCATTGTGCCGAAGGGACAAACTTCTCGGTCAAGAATATCTTTTTTAATATTCCGGCACGACGCAAATTCCTTAAGTCGAACAGCTCGGAATTAAAATATATCATCACCGAAATACAGCGTGTGGCCCTGGCCAATCCGGAGTTGGCAATTGAACTCTATCACAACGGCGCTGTTATTTATAATATTCCCTCCGAAAATATCCGTAAAAGGATTGTTTCACTCTTTGGGAAGGGGATCAACCAGAATCTGATTCCTGTCGACACAACCACAACGGTTATCAATATCTCCGGATTTATTGGTCAGCCACGGAGCGCCCGCAAAACTTTAGGGGAACAGTTTTTTTTCGTAAACGGCAGGTTTATGAAACATCCGTTTTTTAACCGCGCTGTTCAGCAGGCTTATGACCGGATCCTTCCTCCGGAGACATTTCCATCTTACTTCCTCTATTTTGAAGTCGATCCGGCAACCATCGATATCAATATTCATCCTACCAAGACCGAAATAAAATTTGAGGATGAGCGTTCGGCCTGGCATATTATTCAGGCCTCTGTGCGCGAGGCGATGGGGAAATACAACCTGATGCCCTCTATTGATTTTGACCAGGGGGGAGCTATTGATATTCCGATAAGACCTGTGCGGGGTTCAGAGATCCCTGAACCTGAAATCCGAATCAACCCGAACTTTAATCCATTCGAGAAGGATCGGGGAGGAGAGCGGAGTTATTCCGGTTCAACCACCTACCGCGATGAGCAGAACAGGGATAACTGGCAGTCGCTATATCGCGGATTTGAGCGGGAAGGGGAACCTAATGATCCAACCACCGGTGATTTTGATGATTTTACTCAGGAGCGGGAGCAGCAGCAGGCCGTTCAGCAGGAATTTAAGAATGAAGAAATCTCGATTGAGAATCATAACTTCCTTCAATTCAAGAATAAATACATCCTTACTCCGGTAAAATCGGGGTTGATGGTCATTGATCAACGCAGGGCTCACGAGCGGATTTTGTATGAGAATTTTTTAAGGATCATTGAGAACCATTTGGCGATCAGTCAGCGCCAGCTTTTTCCGGCCAGAATTGAATTAAATGCTGTCGACCAGGAGATATTGGTGGTATTGGATGAAGAGCTCAAGGCGCTTGGTTTTGAAATTCGTGTTGTCGAGGAGGGTATTTATCATGTTGAAGGGATACCTGCATTACTTAGCCATTTAAATGCTTCTGATCTGGTATTGAAACTTATTGAGGATTTTAAAAACAGGCCGGTCGATGTGAAGGAGGAGATTAAGGAACATATTGCCTTGCTACTTTCACAATCATCGGCGATAAATTATGGTGTCTCCCTTAAAACAGAGGAGATCCTGGAGCTATTTAATCTTCTTTTTGCCTGTAATACCCCTAATTATTCCCCATCCGGAAAAACGATAGTCTCAATTGTTTCATTTTCTGATTTTGAAAAATTGTTGAAATAACAAACTATCCCGTTCGAATCATTATTTTTGCATCATTAACAAGACTTATTTTAATATGAATCAATATCAGACATCACCTTTTTCGATGCCGCCCGTTGTGAAAAACCTCATCCTGATCAATATCGTGATGTGGGTTGCCAAGTATGCTTTATTCAATTTGGGAATCGATTTGACGGAACTACTAGGACTCCATTATCCCGGATCGGAGCACTTTAGGCCCTATCAGTTTGTTACCCATTTGTTTATGCATGGAGATTTTTTTCATCTGGCATTTAATATGTTCGCGTTGTATATGTTTGGAAAAGTCCTTGAAATGGTTTGGGGACCACGGCGATTCATGGTCTATTTTTTTGTCACCGGTTTGGGTGCTGCCGCGCTTCACTCTTTCGTGACCTACCTTGAGATCTCATCGCTTCAGAAGGGTGTGGCTGCATTTGTGAACACACCGTCACCTGAATTATTGGCTGCATTTGTAAAATCTCACTTGAGCCATCCTGCAACCTGGGTTTCAGATTTGGTGAATAACTGGGGTGATGCTCCCAATAATGCCGGATACATTCAACAATCGGTTGATTTGGTTCAACGTGTACTTTCCGAACAGATGGATATCCCCACAGTGGGTGCATCAGGAGCCATATTTGGCGTCTTACTTGGATTTGGGTACCTTTTCCCCAATACCGAATTGATGCTGCTTTTTCCTCCGGTGCCAATTAAGGCCAAGTATTTTGTGGTGGGTTACGGAGCGATCGAACTTTACCTGGGCTTAACCGGAACTCAAGCAGGAGTTGCTCACTTTGCTCATCTGGGAGGGATGCTTTTTGGGTTTATTCTGCTCAAATATTGGAGCAAACATTCACAAAAGTTTTATTAATTCAATGGGAATTGTCGACGAAATAAAATTAGCGTTTAAAAACGGCTCATATCTTACCAAGCTTATCTATATCAATATTGCGATATGGGTGTTGGTAAGACTGGTATTTGTAGGTTATTCATTAAGTGGTTCGGATGGCTCGCTGATGTTGAACTGGCTGGCTTTGCCCGCTTCATTTGAACTCTTTATTTCGCGGCCATGGACCATTTTAACCTATATGTTTCTCCATTTCGAGCTTTTGCATGTTCTCTTTAATGTGCTTTGGCTTTATTGGTTTGGGAAGATTTTTCTCGAATATCATACCCAACAGAAATTACTGAGTCTGTATATCATTGGCGGCATTACAGGTGGAATAGCTTTTATGATGGCTTATAATTGGTTACCAGTGTTTCACGAACGAATTATAAATAGTCAGTTGCTTGGAGCATCTGCTTCAGTTATTGCCATTGTTATTGCCATTGCAGTCTACGTTCCTAACCATTTGATTCACCTTGCATTTATAGGCCCGGTAAAGATCAAGTGGATTGCATTTGTGTCGGTTTTACTTTATGTGATCAGTCTTTCAGGCGACAATGCAGGGGGTAATTTTGCTCATCTTGGAGGGGCGGTATGGGGATGGATCTATATGTCACAACTTATGGCCGGGAGAAATATTACAGGACGTTTTGACCGTGTTACTGAGACCGTTTTTTCGTGGTTCAGGATTCGAAAGAAACTTAAAATAAAGTATAACTCCCCCAATCCGGACCATGATTATAACCGAAAAAAGAGGTCACAGCAGGCAGAAATCAATGAAGTTCTAGACAAAATTGGCAAATCCGGTTATGATAGTCTAACCTTTGACGAGCGTGAGATTTTGTTTAAAATGGGCCGAAAAAAATAGTGCAGTGCGAAAGTTTTTCTCATTATTCGGACTCCGGCTTAATATTTTAGTTTCGTTTTTACTGCTTCTTTCCTATTTGGCCCCTTTTGTTCCACCCGATGCTTTCTGGCCTTTGGCATTTCTGGGCCTGGCCTATCCTTATTTCTTGTTGGTTAATCTTATCTTTTTACTAATCTGGGTTTTACTCCGTTCGAGAAACTTATTGTTGCCACTGTTTGTCCTGGGTTTAGGTTTTAATTATTTTGCGAATACATTCCGGCTTATTCCACATTTTAAATCAAAAGATGCCGGGATTACCCTGTTAAGTTACAATGTTCATAGTTTCCGTGCCGAGCAAAAGGGGCATCGGTTAAATAATCCCGCCATTCTTGAATACTTCAAATCTGTTGGTGCTGATATTATTTGTCTTCAGGAAGGAATTCATTTCAAAGATGGAAAGCTCAGTCCAAAAGGTCTAACGGATGCGCTTCCGGGAATTAATTATTTTCACGTTGTTTCGTCAGGTAATTATTCCGATCTGGTTACATTTTCGCGCTATCCTATTCTAAATAAAGGGGAGATTAGATTTTCCGATTCTGAAATACTTGTACTTTTCTCTGATATTAAGATTGCCAATAATCGCATGATTCGTGTTTATAACTGTCATTTGCAATCATATTCAATTGATCCTGATGATTATACTGTAATTGATTCATTAGCTTCCGGGATCAATGACCGACAGATTGGTATCGCAAAGAAAGTGAGTTTTAAATTAAAAAACGGGTTTATATTGCGTTCCATCCAGGTTCGGAAGTTAGCTGAACACATTCGAAAATCTCCCTATCCGGTGGTTGTTTGCGGAGATTTTAATGATACCCCTGTTTCTTATGCCTATCGCAAAGTCCGTGGTGAACTGAACGATGCATTTGTAGAATCGGGATGGTGGAATTCGAATACTTACAATGGTCAGTTACCCTCATTCCGGATTGATTATATCCTTGCAGATAAACGATTTACTTTGGAGGATTACTCTCGGGACCGTGTCTTTTTTTCAGATCATTTTCCGGTTCACAGTAAGCTTATTTTTCAATAAACGGGTTGAAAATAAATATCCCCTTCTGGTTGTTTAACCGGAAGGGGATATTTATTGGAAATTAATCAGCGGCTACAAAAGTGCATCAATTTTTGAGGCGAGAATAGTTTTTGGAACAGCACCTACCTGTTTATCTGCAACCTCTCCGTTTTTGAAGAATAAGATGGTTGGAATATTGCGGATTCCAAATTTTGCAGCAGTTCCGGGATTGGTGTCAACATCCATTTTTGCGATAACTGCCCTGCCGTCATAATCGACAGAAAGTTCTGCTACCAGTGGACCAATCATTCTGCACGGTCCACACCACTCAGCCCAAAAGTCCACTAAAACAGGTTTTTCAGACTGAAGCACTACTTCGTCAAAATTAGCATCTGTTACCTCTATTGCCATGATAAAATATTTTAAATTGTTTAAAAAGTCAGCTTATTTGAGAGTGCAAATTTAAGAATTAATTAATAGTAAAAACTATTTCCGGATTTTTTTGCAGATATGCCTTGAGTTCCGCCGTTAATCCGATACGCCTGGTTCTGGAGAAGAGGTGCAATTTAATATTGGTGGATTGATCAAATACCGAGAATTTCAGGAGTGTTTTTCCGGGTGATTGGGCAAGTTTTAAATCCAGCTCTTCAATAAATTCTTTGGTTAATAATTCTGTTGCTACCGAAATGCGAAGACTCTCAGCCTTCTCGGCAAGCTCCTGTAATAATTCAATTTTGGCGGCCTTAAATTCCAGCTGGTCACCACCTTGCCACTTGGCAGATATTTTTCCTCTGATTAGCAGAAATAACCCTTTTTTACAGTAATTGCCAAAATTCACAAAGTCATTGCCGAAAAACATCATCTTATATGAATCAGCATAATCGGTGAGGGTAAGGGAGGAAAAAGGTTTTCCGTTTTTTGTAAATCCTTCCTGTGTTTCGGTTACAATTCCGGCAAAGGCCAGTTCACGGTTTTTGAGTGATTCAATTTCGCTGTTCAGGTTAGATAGATTTACCTCTTTAGTGCAAAAGCTACTGATTTCAAGTGAGTAATCATCCAGCGGGTGAGAGGAGAGGTAGATGCCAATAAGATTTTTCTCTTTCTCAAGTGCCATTATCTTGGGCCATTCAGGTACTGAAGGAATCGCCGGTAATTTAACTTCGATAGTCTGAAATCCACCGAAAAGCGAAGCCATTGAGGACTGACGGTCGCTTTGAATACGGTTTCCGTATTTTATTAATGCCTCAATAAAGGTATTTCCGTCGCCTGTATCTCCAAAATATTGCGAGCGATAGATATTTTCGAAGCTGTCGAAAGTACCCGCCATCGACAGCGCCTCAAGATTTTTTTTATTGATAGTCTGCAAATTTACCCTTTCCACAAAGTTGAATATCGAACTGAAATCTCCGTTGGCATCCCGCTCCTTAATAATATCTGAGACTGCTCCCGCACCCACACCCTTGATGGCCGATAATCCAAAGCGGAGACCCCCGTTTTTATTGATAAAGAAGTTTCCCCTCGATTCGTTTACATCCGGACCCATAACGGCTAATCCCATATGCTTACTCTCATCCATAAAGATCGAGATCTTGTCGGCATTGGTCAAATTACAGCTCAATACAGCAGCCATAAACTCAGAGGGGAAGTTAGCCTTCAGGTATCCGGTTTGGTAGGCGATATAGGCATAACATACCGAGTGCGATTTATTGAATGCATATTGTGCAAACGCTTCCCAGTCTTTCCAGATCTTGTCAATCACATTGTCGGGAGTCTTACTAACCGTCTTACACCCCTCCATGAACTCAGGATTACTTTTGCATCCAGCAGTAAATTTGGTCTTAAGCTTCTCCATCAGGGGCAGATTCTTTTTTCCCATCGCTTTACGCAGCGAGTCCGATTCACCACGGGTAAAAAGCCCCAGTGCACGCGACTGGAGCATCACCTGTTCCTGATAAACTGTGATTCCATAGGTGTCGCCCAGATATTGCTCCATGATCGGATGATCATAGGCAATCTCCTCCCTGCCCATTTTCCGGTTTACATAGTTCGGAATATAATCCATCGGTCCCGGCCGATAAAGGGCATTCATGGCAACAAGATCCTCAAAACGGCTTGGTTGTAATAACCTAAGCCACTTTTTCATTCCCAGTGATTCGAACTGGAAAATAGCCGTTGTATTTCCATTACTGAATAGTTCGAAAGTTTTGGGATCATCAAATGGAATCTTATCAATATCGAGGGTAATCTTTCTGGAGAGTTGAATATTTTCAAGACACTCTTTAATGATTGAAAGGGTTTTTAATCCCAGAAAGTCCATTTTTAGCAGACCAATCGATTCGACGAAATGACCGTCATATTGGGTGGTAAGCAGATCCTCATCCTTGGTTGGCATCAACGGGATGTGATTGTCCAGTTTATCCCGGCCAATCAGAATACCACAGGCATGTACACCAAACTGACGGATACACCCTTCGAGGGTCTCGGCATACTTTAATGTTTTTATGATCAGTGGATTAGCAGACTTTTTTTCCGCTTCAAGCAATGGGTTCTCAGAATAAGCCTTTGCAAGGGTTATTTTAGGGGTATCGGGTACCATCTTGGCTAGCCGATCTGCTTCAGAGAGGGGCAATTTCAATACGCGTGATACGTCCCTGATCGCCATCTTTGCAGCCATGGTTCCAAAGGTGCAGATATGAGCAACATTTTCGCGGCTGTATTTTTCCTTTACCCAATTTAGCACCAACTGACGCCCGTCATCATCAAAATCAATATCAATATCGGGCATTGATACCCTGTCGGGGTTCAGGAATCGCTCGAACAGCAGATCGTGTTTGATGGGGTCCACATTGGTTATTCCCGTGGTGTAAGCGACCACTGATCCTGCGGCAGATCCACGGCCGGGGCCAACAATGACCTTCATCTCGCGAGCTGCAGCGATAAAATCCTGAACAATAAGGAAATAACCAGGAAAACCCATTGTTTTGATGGTTTCAAGCTCGAATTCAATCCGTTCAGAGACCTCCGTAGAGAGCGATTCTCCATAGCGTGAAGTTGCCCCCTGGTAGACGAGATATTTGAGGTAGTCGGATTCAAACTTAACTCTTAGTGCATTCTCATATCCTCCCGATCTTGTAATAATATCTTTAAATTCGTCGATTAGGATCTGCTCGGGATATTGTTCCCGATACGCCTCAATGGTTCCAAAACTTGCAGGAATAGGAAATTCCGGCATAATGGGATCGGAATCCAATTCGAAGAATTCAATTTTCTCCGTGATCTCCTGGGTATTTGCAAGGGTATTTGGCATATCTCCAAACAGCTTATTCATTTCAGCCGTTGTCTTTAGCCATTCCTGTTTGGTGTAACGCATGCGCGAGGGATCGTCCAGGTCCTTACCGGTATTGAGACAGATCAGCAAATCGTGCGCATCTGCATCCTCATCATTGGTGAAATGGCTGTCGTTGGTTGCAATAACTTTTACATCAAATTTTTCTCCGAGTCGTATAAGTTCCTTATTTACAATAATCTGGCTGTCGTATACATCCGTTGGAAGGTGAGCTTCAGTTGTTTTATGACGCTGAATCTCAAGGTAGAAATCGTCTTTGAAGATATTTTTAAACCATTGGATCGCATCCTCTGCAGCGGCTATATCCCCTTTTAAAATGTGTTGCGGGATCTCGCCTCCGATGCAGGCAGAGGAGACAATAAGTCCTTCACTGTGTTTTTCGAGGAGGTTTTTGTCAATCCTGGGTTTGTAATAGAACCCTTCGGTATTGGCAACCGTGACTAATTTAAGCAAATTACGGTATCCCTTCTCATTTTTGGCAAGTAGAATTAAATGATCGCCTGAGCGATCTTCCTTCTCACTCTTATCCTTAAAGTGGATACCTCTTGAAGCAACATAGGTTTCAACACCCAGAATAGGTTTGATATCAAATTTCTTACAGGTTTCGTGGAACTCTTTTATTCCAAACATACTGCCATGATCAGTAAGAGCGATGGCGGTCATGCCATCTTTCTTCGCTTTTTTTACCAGATCAGCCACCGCTGCTGCACCATCGAGTATGGAATATTGGCTGTGGACATGAAGATGGGTAAATGATTCCATAATTTATAACCTTTTAGAAATAATGAGCTATTGATTCTGCGGCGTGCAATTAAAATCTGATATTCTTGGAGGATGTACCGATTGCCTGCAGGAAATTACTTGTTGTATTTTCAAACAGCAAGGCATCGAGTTGAATGGAATAGGTTTCTGAATTACTTAGAGCTGATGAAAAATAACTCCTCGGCATTGCAAAAGTCAATCTGGTTTTTTTAGGTGTATTTGAATCGCTGAACGGCGTGATATATTTGAGTTGAGTAGCCACTTTGGTGATTGTGTCTGTTTTGGTAATTTTGATCTGGTAGCCATCTGCATTTAAAACAGCCTTCCAGCTTAGGTAAATTGTATCGGCTACGGATTTTGTAAGTGAAGTGATCGGCGGAGGAATAACAAAGGAGGAGGATAACGAATTGGTGTAGGAAATTACCTCTTTGTCTTTGAATGTAACCGTGTATTTATAGGCACCCAGTGTTGGTGGTGTCTGGGAATACACAGAATCGGCAATATTGTTGAAAAATGAGTTTCCTAAATTATTATAATCGACCAATTGCAAGGTCTCTCCATCAGGTGAAACAACGCTTACACCAGCGATCAGGCTATAGGAGAACACCGAATGTACCGCTGCAAAAACAGTTTTACTGGTATCCTTTGGACTTTTAATTGCTCTGATTATTACGTCAGCCGTTGCCTCACTAACCACAGTTGCTTTTTCGCATGCTGTAAAACCAAGCACCAGGGCAATTTCCAGTGCGATTAATTTTAAATTGTTCATATTTAAGTTTTTAGAATGAAATTAACAACATTGAATGGATGCTTTGGTGATCTTTGCCGGACCAGATCTTTACGAAGGTCAAAAATAATCAATTCCACTGTTTTTTCTCTGTTGCCGGAAACATTTAATAGTTTGGATTCCGATTTTTTTGTAACAATAATTAGTGTATCTTTGCCCCGCAATTTTAAATAAAAATTCAACGTAAAACGTTATGTCAGTAAAGATTCGTTTGGCAAGGCATGGCCGCAAACAACATGCCTATTACCACATTGTGGTAGCAAACAGCAGGTCACCACGAGATGGTAGGTTTATTGAGAGGATTGGTTCTTACAATCCGAATACTAATCCTGCCACCATCGATCTTGACTTTGATAAAGCCATTGCATGGCTAACTAATGGCGCACAGCCTACCGATACTGCCCGCACAATTTTGTCGCACAAGGGAGTAATGATGAAAAAACACCTTCTTGAAGGGGTTAAAAAAGGAGCTTTCGATCTGGCTGAAGCCGAAATACGGTTTGATGCATGGGTTAAAGAGAAGGAAAATGCAGTACAGGCTAAGAAAGATGCACTCGCAACCGGTTTTAGCGATGAGATGAAAAAACGTCTTAAAGCTGAAGTGAAAGTTAACGAGGCTCGTCTTGCCGAACTTGCGAAGAAAAATGCGGCTTTTGCTGCTGCTGCTGCCGCCGCTGTAGCTGCTGCCGCTGCTGCTTTAAAACCTGTTGCTGCAGAAGCTGAAGTAGTTGAGGCTGTTGAAGAATCGGTTGAAGAAACGACTTCTCCGGCTGAAAATGAAGAACCAACTGCAGAAGTATAATACTGAAAAAAGTTTTTTTCAATATTTATCATGAAATTTTTAAAGGGCGATGGTTGTTACAACCATCGCCCTTTTTTATAACTTTGTCATTACGATGAACCATTTAAGTAAAAGTGACTGTGTTGAAGTTGGATATATCCAAAAGCCCCATGGCCTTAAAGGGGAGGTGATCCTGGCGTTTGAACAGGAGTTTGAAGAGACTTTCGATGAGCTGGAACTGCTGCTTATCGATATTGATGGCGGATTGGTTCCCTTTGCTATTGAAACGGAGAGTTTGCGGATACGTAATGATCAGAGTGCAATTTGCAAGCTAAACTTCATTGATACAGTGACCCAGGCAAAGGAGATCGTGGGATGCAAAGTGTATGTTTTTGAAGATGAGGTAATCGAATCCCAGGATCAGGGTGTGGCCTCTGTACTAATCGGAATGATCGCCTTCGATGCAAAATTTGGAGAGATCGGAATGATTCAACGAGTCGATGATTTTTCGGGTAACCTGGTTATTACGGTTAATAATCCGCGCGCAGAAATTATGATTCCCCTTTCGGATAATGTCATAACCGCTATCGATGAGCTAAAACGGGAAATTCACCTGGAGTGTCCAAACGGATTAATTGAGATCTATCTCGAATAAAATTAATCCGCCTTAATGCAACTTTCCTACAAAATCAACATCTTTAGATAAAGCTTAAGAAATAAGAAAATAAATTAATTCCATTACTTAAAACATTGATTATGAAATCAGGAGTTTTCACTTTTTTGGCCATATTATTATTAACAGGATCTCAGTTACTTGTTGCACAGAATTCTCAAAACAGATCCGTTTCTGCCTTTACCGAAATTTCGCTTAAGATTGGTGCCAATATTTACCTCAAACAGGGAAATACCCAATTGGTAGAGGTAAGGGGAGACGAAGCAACACTGAACCGTTTAATGACGACAGTTAACGACCGGAAGTTAGTGATCAAGTACCCCAGCGATACGTGGTTCAGCAACTGGAATCCAGGCAAGGTCGATATTTTTATCACGATTCCACAGATTGATGAACTTGTAATTTCTGGTTCGGGATCAATTATTGCAGATGAAAAGATTAATTCCCGGATTTTGAATATCTTGCTTAGTGGAAGTGGAGATATGAAATTGGCTGATCTTGAAGCAGAAAAGGTAACGATTGCCCTTTCAGGTTCCGGAAATGTCCAGGTTTCAGGAGCAGGAACTGCAGCTGAGTTAAAAGCAGTGATCTCCGGATCAGGCAATGTAAAGGCAATCGACTTTCCCGCTAATGATGTGGATGTGAAAATTGGAGGTTCAGGAAATTGCAGGGTTAACGCGGGTAAAAATCTGGTTGCAAAAATTGGAGGTTCAGGAAATGTAATTTATCGTGGCACTCCTTTAGTTGACAGTACTATTTTAGGTTCCGGAAGCGTAAAAAAGGAGTAGTTGGCTATTTTCGGATTACCTCAATCTGCCCCCCAACACCAAGTTTTATTATTCCGGAAGGATTGGTTTTCGACAAATCATCCTGCCTGTATTCAACAATATAATCCATCAACCGCAGAATTTCTCCACTGATTTCAGAGAAATTCTGCGGTGATTTTTGACCACTGATATTGGCAGAAGTTGAAACAATTGGTTTGCGAAACCGTTGAATCAACTGTTGGGTAAATGGTTCACTGGTTATTCGGATTCCAATACTCCCGTCGTTTGCCAGAAGATTTGTTGCAAGATTTTTAGCCCCCGGATAGATTATTGTCAATGGGCTGTCTGCCACCTCGATTAAATCCCAGGCAATTTCTGGTACCTCTGTTATGTATGAGTTAAGCAAATTCGGATTTTCCATCAAAATAAGCATACTCTTGGCATCGACACGTTGCTTGATTTCGTAGATTCGTCTCACTGCGGCAGGGTTTGTACCATCGCAACCAATTCCCCAGATGGTATCTGTGGGATAAAGGATTACACCACCCGAACGAAGCACCTCCACGGCCTTAACAATATCGTCGTTGAAACTAATACCCATAATTCGCAGGCTTCAATAGAATTTGGAATTGCAAATAAAATTTAAACTTTAAATTCGGGTACGCCACCGAAATCAAGTGTCGCAAAATAATCATCCAGAGTCTCGGCTCTTCGAATCTGAATTACCTCTCCGTCTTCACGAATCAATAACTCTGCTGAACGGAGCTTGCCATTATAATTGAAACCCATGGAATGTCCATGTGCGCCGGTATCGTGAATAACCACAATATCACCGGATTCCAATTTGGGCAATACTCTGTTTATCGCAAATTTATCGTTGTTTTCGCAGAGCGATCCTGTAACATCATACATGATTTTTGTGGCAGAATCTTCCTTTCCGGGAACCGAAATATGATGATACGATCCGTACAGGGCAGGTCTCATCAGGTTAGCCATGCAAGAATCGAGCCCCGCATATTTTTTATAGGTATTCTTGATATGCAGCACCTTGCTTACCAGAAAACCGTAAGGACCGGTAATGGCACGACCTGCTTCAAAGTAAAGTTTGATCGGACTAAGTCCGTTTCCTAAAATATATTTATCATAGTTCGCCTTGATTCCGGCACTCATCTGTTCCAGGTTAACCTCTTTTTGATCCGGTTTATACGGAATTCCAATTCCGCCACCAAGATTGGCAAATTCAAAACTGATAGTTAATTTTTTCGACAGATCGGCAATGAGTTCGAAAAGAATCTGTGCCGTTCCGGCAAAATAATCGGAGTCAAGCTCATTGGAGGCCACCATGGTGTGAATGCCAAATCGTTTTACACCTTTGTCAATCAACATCTGATAACCCTCAAAGAGCTGACTTCTGGTAAAACCATATTTAGCTTCTTCAGGATGTCCGATAATCGTATTTCCTTCTTTAAGTGAACCTGGATTATAACGCAAACAAACGAGCTCAGGAAGCCCAATATTCTCGTCAAGATATTGAATATGAGCAATATCGTCCAGGTTGATGATTGCGCCCATTGCGACAGCCTTTTGATATTCGTAGGCAGGGGTGTCGTTTGAGGTAAACATGATCTCTTCACCACCCATTCCAACCTTTTCGGCAAGTTCGAGTTCTGCAATTGAACTGCAATCAATTCCAAATCCCTCCTGGCGGAGTATTTTCATCAGATAGGGATTCGGAGCAGCCTTAATTGCATAATACTCTTTAAATCCTTCATTCCACGAAAAAGCATCAACAAAGCGTTTTGCATATGATCTCATCCCTTTTTCATCATAAATATGAAAGGGAGTAGGATATTTTTCTATTATATTCTCTAATGTCTCTTTTGTAAACGGAAGTTTCTTTTCAGTCATAAAATTTTAAAATTTAAGAACCACAAAATTAGAAAAAATTTCTGTTTTCAGTCCCAAAGGATCGCACAAACAGTGTTGCTATTTAAGAAAGATCAAAAAATTAAAGGTTGTCCCCTTTGAAGAGACAACCTTTAATATTGATCAGCTCAATTTATATTATCGGGGAAAATTTTTGAATATCAGCTGAACTACACTGTTTAGTTTCTCCTCCCGGGTATTGGTTCTGGGATTTACCAGTCCTTCGGCAACTCCTTCCCAAACCATTTTCTTCTCCGCCACTTCGATTACATCAATGAAAAGTGTCCCGTCGATCGATTTATCAACGTCAACATAGGTGTTTGAGGAACCCATTCCACGCATATACATAAATGGTCCTCCAAAAGAGGTGGTGTTTGCTGTGGCAGTATAATGGGTTTTCCCTTTTACAAAGGCATTAACCAATACATCGGGAGTGGTTGAAACCTGAAATCCCTTGGCTTCCATCTCTTTGGTAATCGCATCTTTTAACCTGCGACGGTTTAAATCATTCAATGAAATCTTGTCAACCTCCTTGCTGAAATTGAACGTCTTATATTTCGTAAAATCGGCTTTGCGGTCGAAATCCGTACTTACTCTAATCCCTGTGCATCCTGCAAACAGAACCATCAGGATGAGTGGTAAAATTGTTTTGAAGAAATTTGTTTTCATGGTATTACAGTTTTAATTACTTGTTATTATATTGAATTTTATTTAGTTATGATAATTACTCGCTTGCTATCTCCGATCCTCTTTTTCTTTTTTAGGTGATGGGGGCGGGGGAGATGGTCTGGACTGCACGTTTTCACGAACTACCCGGGTATTATTTTGAGGCGCAGCAGGTGCAGCTACTCTGGTATTATTTTGAGGTGTTGCAGGCGCAGCTGCTCTGGAATTATTTTGAGGCGCAGCAGGTGCAACAACCCGTTGGGTATTTTGTCCTTGGGCAGGCCTTGATTCAAAAACTCGTTGATTATTATTCTGATTAGGATTTACAGCGGCATTATTCCGAATCGGATTTCCTCCGGAATCGGGCGCTCTGCGAACATCTTGCCTGTCAGGAACCACTCTTGGGTCATTTCTATTTTGTGTATTTCCTTGTTCAATATTTCTGCGATTTAAATTTCCTTCACTACCACTTCGAATAATATTCCCTTCCGGTCTTTGGGGGTTTGCCGTGTTAAATTGCCTGCGATTATTCTGGTCTGAAGTGCCACCTGAGATACCTGAATTTGGACGGTCTGTATTCCGGGGGACTACTGTTGCGCCTCTGCTGACTCCCCGTCCCGAACCCAATGTGCTCCCTGGCCGGTTTATATACCCCGACCGGTTAAGATCACCTGATCTGCCGGTTTCGGATGAACTTCTTTGGAAACGTTCCGATTCATTTATATTTGGCCGCTGCACAATGTTTCCTCCCCTTTGACGGTCGATGCGCTGCAGCGATCTGTTATTTACTTTAGGATTGTTAATAACATGGTTTTCAATTGATTTATAAAAACCCTGACGTGGAAAACCATGTGGAGATTCATTATAACGTTTCATGTAATGATTCTCGTAGAAATTATAATAGTTATACGAAAGATGCGGATAAAGTCTTGGATGGTACTCCGAATGCCAATGAAGAAAAAACGGCGATGGAAGGCCTACGATCTCCATATTCCCATAATTATTCCGGTACATACCCGTGTGATAAAACAGTGGCTGCGGACGCCAGTATGGATCTGAATACCAGTATGGGTATCCAAACCAATAAGGATAACTATTGATCATTCGGGTCTCAACGATCTGCTCGTTTGAGTCCAGATATCTTACTTCATTTCTCTCCTGAGAGAACTTTTCAGAGGCCTCCAGCATCTCATTATAGGCCTGTGGATCTTGCTTAATCTGATTTTTATAGGCTTCAAGATCCTCCCGATTATGAGTGGCAAGTTCCTGAGCGGTTATTTCAATCCGGTTCATCACCCACCCCGGATCCTCACGGTATACCTCACCCAGAAGGGTCGTAAAGGGTTTATCATTCACCAATGCTGAAACGATCTCGGGGTAACCTACCAATACATTTACGCTCTGGCGCACGTTGGCCTGATAAGGTTGGAGCGCATCCTTAAATGAATGGTCTATTTCGTTGTTTAAACGCTCAATCTGTAACAACACATCAAAGTATCTTAGTCCATTTTTTTTCGCCACTTCGCGGATATCCTGCGGATAATTCAAGACAATACGATCAACTTCATTTTCGTTTGGCCGGCCATTGCTAACCAGATCGGAAATCAGATTAGGATATCGTGCCAGATCGTAAAAAGCACCCTGCTCATCGCGATCGTACCGGTCTATAATGGTCTTAAACTGATCCTGTGACCTTTTCTGCAACTCCTCAATTTTATTCAATAACTCAGGTGTCTGTGCAACCAATAAGATATGGGGTTGAATATTTTTTTCGCAACCTGCTATCACATCCATGGTTGTGCGGTCCTCATCAATCATCTGTAACAGCGAATTCTTATATTGTGATTGTCCGTTACTGTTCAGGGATAATATTAGCATCATAAATAGCATTAAGATACTTAACCTGTTTAAAAGGAAGGTATTATCGTGATTCGACGTTTTCATAGCTTACATCTTGATTCGTTTTCAAAAATACAAACAAAAAGTCTGCCAGAAATGTCTGTTTAGGGTTGTGGATTAAATTATTTTGGAATTATTAAAAGTCTACCCGTAATAGGATAGATTCCTTATCATGAAATATTTAAGTAACTGATAGGGCGGTAGAATTCCATTCGATATTTTATCCACTTGCAGGTAGACGATATCGGCAAAGTTATTTCGTAAATAGCTAAAAATGAAAATATTGCGTTGGAGTAAATAGTGAATTAAATCATTTACTGGTATTTCTGAAGGTTTTCCACTACTTTTGTACGATTATTTTTTAGATCGATTTATGAGACTGTTAATACTACTCTTCTCCTTTATTTTGCTGAATTCAGTGATGAGTTCACCCTCATTCAGAGAGAGACAGCTGAATTTTACCCGTGTGCGGGAAGCCTATAACTATAAAGAAAAAATCGTGAATAAAACTCTGGCTGATCATGCTATTTCACATGACAGTCTGCGGATTTATTTGCGTGCTTTTAAAAGTGAAAAAATTATTGAATTATGGGCGAAGAATATTGCAGACACGGTGTTTATTCCGGTTAAAGAATTCACAATTTGTGATATATCAGGCTTTGAAGGACCCAAGAGACGGTACCGCGACTTACAGGTTCCCGAAGGGTTTTACCATATCTCAGAACTTAATCCATACAGCAAGTACTATTTGTCGATGGGGATTAACTATCCCAATGGTTCCGACAGCATCAGGGGGGTGCGTGGCCATCTTGGCAACCAGATATATATTCACGGGTCGTGCATCTCCTCGGGATGTCTGGCAATGACCGATGACCGAATCAGGGAACTATTTGTATATTGTATTGAAGCCTATAACAGTGGACAGCAGGTGATCGACATGACGATTTTTCCTGCCCGGCTGACGGATAAAAATTATTCAGGTTTAATTTCAGATTATAAAAAGGATAAGGATAAACTCAGCCTTTGGGGTGATCTTAAAAACAGCTATGATTTGTTTAACCGGACAAAAGTGCAGCCTAAGGTGAAATTTCTTCCAGACGGTACCCATGAATTAAAATAAGAATGTAAGGGCTTTATTAAACTTATTTTTTTCACATCAGCGCTAAACAAAATGTTCTATTAGTTCGTTTATTATTTTTTGATTAATTTTTGTCAGTCAATTAAAAAAATCTTTAATTACATTCTTATATTTTACTGTGAATTCTCCAATAGTTTATATCTGTCTGTTAGGGATGTTCTTATCCTTGATGTTGTTGATTTTTAACAATGGATATAAATCGGCCAATCGTTTTCTGGCGGGGGTGTTTTTCTTTGGTTCGATGTTCTATCTTACTATTTTTGTGTTTTTTTTTGGTGAGTCACTTTTTTATACCGCTATTTTTGAAGCCTCTGTTCCCAGCTTTTTTTACTTAATTGGTCCGCTTTCCTATTTTTATGTCCGAAGTGTTTTACGTGATGATGTAAGGCTTTCCAAATTAGACTACCTCCATTTTCTCCTTTTTGCAGTGATATTTCTTGGAACCTTGCCAATTCTATTTTCCAGCTGGGAGCATAAACTTGAAATTGCACGAAATATTTTAAATGAAAATTGGTTTCACCCTCACTTTAAAATCAATTTTTTCATAACTCAGCGGCAAAATACAGTCTTAAAAGGTTTACATTTATTCGCTTATCTGGTTTTGATTTGGTATACTTTTTATAAATCCAGAATGCAGTTAAAACAAAATCTGACTCATACCAAACAATATCAGGTGATAAGAAACTGGCTTCTTATTTTATGCATTTTAATTACCCTTGTAACTGTTGCATATCTTTCAGCGGTTTACCAAATGGTTGTATTTCAAAATAAGAATCATTTTCTGCAGATGACTTATTACCAGACCTTAATTATGGCGTTAGGTTATTTGATTCTTATTCTGGTTTTGATGTTTAATCCATATATTTTGTATGGCCTCCCCTTAGAAAAGAAGGTCAACAGGAATAGAAATTTTTTGTATGAAGAGTTAAACGTGGATGATTTAGGTCCTGAGGAGGAAGAAGGGAGAACCATCCCGGGTCTTTATTCTTTCGAGTACCTAAGTCAGATCCAACTAAGCATCATTTTTTCTGAGAAAAATATGCATTATCTCGATCCATCATTCCGGTTGGAGCGCATTTCAACTGATTCTGGCATACCGGTCCACCATCTTTCTTATTATTTTAAAAATTTTCATTCATTGAAATATACTGATTGGCGTAATAACCTTAGGATTCAGCAGGCTATTAAGTTGATTACTGAAGGGGCATTGAGTTATCATAGCTTTGAAGGAATTTTCTATATGTGTGGCTTCACTGACCAAAGCACCTTTATCCGGGCATTCAAAAAAAATACAGGGATGACCCCGAGCGACTTTTATAAATCTTTAGAAAAGGGTGATCTTAAATCTGTGTAAGATAATTAATGCAGCAATCCATGTCCGAGCGATTCTGAAAATGAACTATAAAAGACGATCAATACCCTATGAAGCACGTTGTATTTTGTTTACAACCTATGGGTTTAAAGGGTATTTGTCAGAATCATGACACCCGTTCCGGGTTTGGGGGATGATGATTATCTTGTTTTTGCTATATCATGACACCCGTTGCGGGTTTGGGGGATGATGATTATTTTGTTTTTGCTATAATCATGACACCCGTTCCGGGTTTGGGGGATGATGATTATCTTGTTTTTGCTATATCATGACACCCGTTCCGGGTTTGAGGGATGATGATTATCTTGTTTTTGCTATAATCATGACACCCGTTGCGGGTTTGGGGGATGATGATTATGTTGTTTTTGCTATAATCATGACACCCATTGCGGGTTTGGGGGATGATGATTATCTTGTTTTTGCTATAATCATGACACCCGTTCCGGGTTGTTAACAGATGAATTTATTGACTTGCCGGCTCCATGACCACCTATGTCAAATCGCCTTTTCTCTCCATCTCCCCATTTCTCCTTCTCTCCATCGCCCCTTCGCCCTATCGTGTATTCGCCCTATCGTGTATTCGTGCCCCTCGTGCCTCTCGCCTCCCAACAACTAAAATATTCTAAAATACTCAACAAATCGTTGGCATTTTTAAAAATGCAAACGATTTGGGATCTTATTTTTAGGGGAACTCCCCAAGATAATCAATTTTTGCCCTCAGGATTAAATCGCTTATTCAATCTAAATAAAAATAGACATAATCATATCAATAACCAATAATTTTAATAAATCGATCCATGATACATTCTGTTCGAATAAAAAAAGCAAGCCGGGTTTTGGCACTTTTCGCCGTATTTTTCAGTTTCGCACTTCAGTTGTGGGCTGAAGGAACTATTGCGCCAACCATCTCCTACAGCGGTCCAAACAGCTATACCATTAACAGCGCAATAACTGACCTGGCGCCAACAACAGGCGGCGGGGCTTCCACGAGTGGGGGAGACTTTGGCACTACCTACACCCTTGCAGGGGGTGGTTCTGCTGGCGGCATTCTTTCAGGTAATCTCGACGGAACAGGCACGGCAGCCAAGTTTAATTATGTTGGCAATTTTGTTGTTGATCCAGATGGTATCTTTGGCTATTTAATAGATACATCTAATAACAAGATTCGTAAAATAGAGATCTCAACAGGGGTGGTAACCACATTTGCGGGTGGTGGTTCTGTTGGTGGCAGAGCTAGCGGCCATGCTGATGGTACGGGCACATCGGCAACTTTTAATGGACTTAATAGTATCGCAATCGATCCCTCAGGCACTTTTTTGTATGTTGCTGATATAGTGAATCAGCTGATCCGGAAAATAGAGATTTCAACCGGTGTCGTAACTACCTTAGCAGGTGGTGGTTCGGTGAGTGGAATAGCCGGTGGCCATGCAGATGGAACAGGTGTGCTGGCGACATTTGAAACCCCTTGCGACTTAGTAACAGATCAGACTGGTACTAATTTATATGTGGTGGATAATGGAAATCATCGGATCCGTCAAATAGTGATCTCATCAGGGGTGGTAACAACCCTGGCGGGTGGTGGTTCTATTGGCGGCGTTACAGAAGGTCATGCCAATGGAACAGGAACGGCGGCAACTTTTTCGTACCCTCAGGGTATTGCAATAGACCCGACCGGCACTAATCTATATATTTCAGACTATAATAATTCTCAGATCCGTCAAATAGTGATCTTAACCGGTGAGGTAACTACTCTTGCAGGTGGTGGTTCAGTGAATGGAATAGCTTACGGGCATGCTAACGGAACCGGGACCGCAGCAACGTTTAATAGTCCTTGTGGATTAGCTGTCGATCCCACAGGTACTAATTTATATGTGGCGGATGCCGGCAATAATCAGATCCGTCAAATAGTAATCTCAACAGGAGTTGTAACTACCCTTGCTGGCGGCGGTTCTTTAGGGGGCGTAGTTGCCGGCCATGCCAACGGAACAGGCACGGCGGCAACTTTCAACTATGCGACAGGATTAACTGTCGATAAAATTGGAAATCTTTATGTAGGTGATTCTAGTAATAATCTTCTCCGGGTGATCCCGCGATTGCCTTATGGCATCACGCCGGAGTTGCCTTCCGGGTTAACCTTTAACACCACCACGGGAGCCATCACAGGCACGCCAACAGCGCTTAGTGCGGCAACCACCTACACGATTTCGGCAGCCAACCTTGGTGGAAGTACAACAACCACCGTGAGCATTGCCGTGGTGGGAGGTTCTACACCCCCCGTTGCGCCAACTATCTCCTACAGTGGTCCAAACAGCTATACCATTAACAGTGCAATAACTGACCTGACGCCAACAACAGGCGGCGGGGCTTCCACGAGTGGAGGAGACTTTGGCACTACCTACACCCTTGCAGGGGGTGGTTCTGCAGGAGGCACTGCCAGTGGTCATGCCGACGGGACAGGAACGGCTGCAACATTTAATTCTCCGACCAATTTTATTTTGGACCCCACCGGCACAAATGGTTATTTGGCGGATGGCAGTAATAACCTGATCCGTAAAATCGTGATCTCAACAGGAGTGGTAACCACACTGGCAGGTGGCGGTTCTGTGGGCGGTACAGCTTCCGGCCATGCCGATGGGACTGGTACTGAGGCAACATTTAATAATCCTTACAACATTATAATAGATTCTAATGGTATCTATTTATATGTGCCGGATTATGGAAATAATCTGATCCGTAAAATAGAGATCTCAACAGGGGTAGTTACCACGCTTGCCGGAGGCGGTTCTGTTGGTGGCACAAGTTCCGGCCATGCCGATGGAACAGGCGTTTTAGCAGGATTTTATGCACCTACCAATATTGAAATAGATCTGTCAGGTACTAATTTATATGTGGCAGATGCCGGTAATAATCTTATTCGTAAAATAGTAATCTCAACAGGGGAAGTTACAACACTTGCAGGGGGCGGTTCTTTAGGTGGCATCGCAGGTGGCCATGCTGATGGAACAGGAACGGCGGCAACATTTTATATTCCTGTATCGGTTGCAATAGACCGGACGGGCACCAATTTATATGTGTCAGATTATGCCATGTCACTGATCCGCAAAATTGAGATCTCAACCGGTGTTGTTACTACCCTTGCCGGAGGCGGTTCTCCTGGTGGCACAAATGCTGGTCATGCCGACGGAACAGGTACCTCAGCAACCTTTTATGGTCCTGCTGGTTTAACTGTTGATCCTACCGGTACATTTTTGTATGTTGCCGATAAGAGTAATCATCTGATCCGTAAAATCTTAATCTCAACAGGAGTGGTAACGACCCTTGCCGGCGGCGGTTCATTAGGGGGCGTATCTGCGGGCCATGCCGAGGGAATAGGCACGGCGGCAACTTTCTCCACGCCTCAGGGGATAAATGTAGATGCCAATGGAAATCTTTACGTGGGAGATCGAGGTAATAATCTGATCAGGGTAATCCCACAATTGCCTTATGGCATCACGCCGGAGTTGCCTGCCGGGTTAACCTTTAACGCCACCACGGGAGCCATCACGGGTACGCCAACAGCATTAAGTGCGGCAACCACCTACACGATTTCGGCAGCCAACCTTGGTGGAAGCACAACAACCACGGTGAGCATTGCCGTGGTGGCAGCGCCAAGCTCTATTGCTTCGGCAACTTATGATGTCGTTTCAGGGGCTCTGGTGGTTACAGGGGTAAATTTTGCGACCTTTACGGGGAGTAATAATGACGTCGATGCGACTAAATTAACCCTTACCGGCGAAGGTGCTGCAACCTATACCCTGACTTCAGGAAGCAGCGTTGATATTACCTCTGCAACAAGCTTTACGATCACCCTGACCGGGGCCGATCTGGCTGGGGTTAACGCAATCCTCAATAAAAACGGTACTTCATCCATTGATGCCACAACCTATAACCTGGCCGCCGCTGGCGACTGGATGGCCGGAGATTTGGGCAATGCCGACTTAACAGGGAATGGCATCACGGTCAGCAATTTATGCACCCCTCCTACAACACCAACGGCGAGTGTTACCATTCAGCCAACATGCGTGTTAGAGACCGGGACAATTGTTATTTCAGCTCCTGTAGGCTCTGATTACGAATACCAGCTCGATGCGGGTACTTTCCAGGCCAGCGCTACTTTCGACAGTGTATTGGTAGGTGATCATACCGTAAAGGCACGGCTTGCGGCACTACCAACCTGCATCTCTTTGGCAAGCTCAACACTCACGTTAACAGCGGCCTCAGATTGTCCTCCTACGACACAATCTTCCCGAATCAGATTCTCGCAAAATGATGGTACACGGTTTAGAACGGGCTGGGACAATGGAAACGGAGAGCATCGCATAGTTTTTGCGAAAATTGTTACCACACCCCCTCCTGCAGTATATAACCCACAGGGTATTCCGTCAGGTTCCTCGAATCCTGTTGATGGGACGACCTATACCGGTGATGCCCGATTTGGAAGTGGAACACAAATTGGAACCTCCGGTTGGTACTGCGTCTACAACGGGAACGATACAACGGTAACTATTACAGATCTTGCTGAACTTACCGAGTATTCGGTGATTATATTCGAATATAACGGTTCGGGAGCAACTTCCAGGTATCAAACTTCGTCGGGTGCCAATAATTCAAAAAATATTACCACCGTTGCCGCGTGTATCAATCCAACCTCAGGGGGAACCATTGCGGATGCTCAAACCATCTGTCCGGGATCTACGCCGGTTTCCTTGACCAGTTCGGCTGCAGCCTCGGGACACTCAGGCACCCTGACCTATAAATGGCAAAACTCGACAACGAGCGCTTCAACGGGCTTTAGCGATATTGGATCTGCCACTTCGGAGACTTACTCACCGGTTAGTATAAATGCCTCAACCTGGTTCAGGCGTCTGGCATGGGTAAGTTGTAAGGCTGATTCATTGGGCGCGGCCAAATCGAACGTGGTGAAGATCACCGTTAGCGCCCTCCCAACCCTGTTTAGTGTAACGGGTGGCGGCAGTTATCCGGTAGGCGGCTCAGGCGTAGCTGTTGGTCTTAGCGGATCACAGTCTGGCGTAAAATACCAGCTTAAGGTTGCCGGTCGCGATACCCTTTCGGCTGTTCGGGGTACAGGTTCTGTGCTGAACTTCGGTCTTCAAACCAGTGTGGGCAGCTACACGGTTATTGCAACCGATACCACAACTACCTGTACACGAACCATGACCGGCAGCGTGCCTGTTTCCAAAGGATCGGCGCTGTTTCATGTTACCGGTGGCGGCAGTTTTTGTGCCGGTGGAAGTGGGGTTACGGTTTGTCTTAGCGGATCGGTGTCGGGAATTAAGTATGAACTTCGACACGTCGATCTGGCGCATATTCCAAGTTCAAGTTATCCAACACTTACCGGCACAGGTTCTGCGATCTGTTTTGGACCGATCACCGAATCGGGAACTTATTGGATCTATTCTAAATCGGGGTCACCTTCTGTTTATGTGCAGATGCTCGACAGCGTCAAAGTTTTGGCTAATGCGCTGCCAACGGCTTACAATGTTACCGGCGGCGGATCGTATTGCACCGGAGGGACGGGAGTAGCTGTAGGGCTGAACAACTCGCAAAGAGGGATCAGATACCAGTTGCAGCTGACCGGGAATAATAAAGGATTACCGCTTATAGGAAACGGTTCAGCAATCAGTTTCGGACTTCAGACAATAGCCGGCACTTATACGGTACTGGCTAATGATTCAGCTACTACCTGTTCGAGATCAATGTCAGGAAATGTAACTGTAACGGTTAATTCGCTTCCTGCAACACCTGCATCAATCGGAGGGACCAAAACGGTATGTGTTGGCAGTACAACCGCATTAACCGATGCCACGCCTTCAGGGGTATGGAGCAGTTCTGCCACCGGGATAGCCACTGTCTCCAATAAAGGGGTGGTCACCGGTGTTGCTGCAGGAACGGCAACCATTTATTATACCTTGTCTAACGGCAGCGGCTGTTCCACCAGACAGAGTACGGTGGTTACGGTAAATCCAAAGGCTGTTCAGCCGGGCGCGATTTCTACCGCTTCAGCGACTGTAAAAGCAAGAAGTTCGAATGTTGCCTTCTCGGTCACGAATGTGGCAGGGATGACCTACGCCTGGAGTTATACCGGCAAGGGGGCAACAATAACCGGAGGTACTACCAATTCAGTGAAGATCAGCTTCTCATCCAGTGCCACCTCGGGAACACTAAGTGTAACGGCATCCTCGGGTTGCGGCGCCAGTGCAGCACGCACCATGATGATAACTGTGAGTTCAAATATCACCAAATCAGATTCTATATTAGCGATTTCCCCACCGGTAAATCCATCGGCGATCGATCTGACCAATGAGTTGACGGTCTCACCGAATCCATCATCCGGACCGGTAACTTTCGGGTTCCGGATTGGTGAGAATGCGCATGTTAATCTCGAGATCTACTCCATGACCGGTGCACGTGTGGCAAGGGTATTTGAGGGAGATGTAGAGGGAGGAATTTCCCAGACTGTGCTTTTTGAGCAGTACCTTCCGACGGGATTATATCCGTGTGTATTGAAATTTAATGGTAAAATCCTTACAACTAAATTGGCTGTGAGGCATTGATAATGGAATAACGGTTAATGCATTAATGGTTAATAGGCGGGGCGGGAGAATTTGATTTGACTGATGCACTTTTCTTCCGCGAATGCAATTCGCGGGACCCGGTCGGCTGGAGACCTGTTTTAAAAGTGAGGGTCGGACTAAAAGTCCGGCTCTCACTTTTTTGCTTCAGTGAGCGGGTGACTAAGTGAGCGGGTGACTTGTTCAAGCCCGAACAAGTCACCCGCTCACTTGATTAGATCCGGCATTTGCCAGAATCATGTCACCCGTTCCGGGTTGGGGGGGTGTTGAATATATTGGTTTTGCTATAATCATGTCACCCGTTCCGGGTTGTGATGGTGATGACTATCTTAATCTTGCTATAATCATGACACCCGTTCCGGATTGTAACGGTGATGACTATCTTAATCTGACTACAATCATGGCACCCATTCCGGATTGTGAACTTACTGATAGTTGTTATCCTTTTTCATTCATTGCATTTTAATGCAATTCTTCGATATCCTGCTCCGAAAGCCCAGTGAGTTTTGAAATGTCCGTTATCGGCAGACCCATTTTTAGTGCATTTTTTGCCAG
>CANJNY010000057.1 GCA_947475715.1 Prolixibacteraceae bacterium | reverse complement strand
GCTTATGCTTCCCCATGACAGATCACTATTCGCTTTGGATGTAATGCCGAAGTGAATAAACATGCCATAACGACGATCTTGCCAAATATTCATTACCTCAGGTTTAGCGAAGTTGGAACTATCCCATTGCTCCTTTGAAAAGTGTTCGAAAAGGACGCCCCTAAGTCTGGAAGTTGGGAACTCATCCCGCACTGCCGATTGAGCAAATGCGTTAGTGGTTATTACGATAATAAAAATTAGAAATAATGCGATTCTAAAATAATTATAGTTATTTAAAAAATATTTTCTCATGGTTTTCATTATATGTTTTATGGATTCATTTTTGATTATTATTCTCTTCTTGTGAGAAAAACAAGATGGAAAAATATTGTCCTTTAATTATTTCGAAGACCTGATTTGATTCCGAACCTCTTTCATCACCTTTAGAGCTTCTTCTCCGACCGTCCCATCCTGATAAATACCCATATTAATGGTGACTGCACCCTTATTCACCATGCAATCTTTAATATACTGTGATAATTGGGTCGAAGAAAAACTAGGTTCTGGCATTTCAGCCTTTTCCTGAACCCAGTATGGTTGCATGATCAACAAGGCTTGATACTGAAGATCGGGAACCGGCCCATCTTTCATAAATCCTTTTTCAGGAAGGGCCACCGGGCTGGCCACTTCACCAGCCCAAAATTCCTGCCACGGACTTACAGATGGGTAAATCCATGAATTCAAACAAATGATCCGATCCTTATTTCCCGTTTTAGTAGCTTTAAAAAAATCTTCAAAAGGAATATCCGGAAATCCTTCAAAAATCTGGTACCAGCAATCGAACCAGTATCCTGCCAATTTCTCCTTATATCTATCCCCAAATTCTTTAAGTATATCAGTAAACGTATTATAGAATTCAACATTATCTACTTTGCTGAATTTTGCAGTCCGGTACGAATTCATATAGCATATCAATCGGATACCTTTAGCATTAAGCGCATTTGCTATTTCCTCTATCAAATCCCTTTTTGTGGTCTTACCTGAATGCAATTTCTCCCAGCTTTTAATAGGAGCCGGACAATATTGTTCTGCATGGCCAATTGTAAAGATCACATATCCGGCACCGGTTTCTTCCACCATATTGGCGAACTTTTTGACGTCGAAGTTATTTACGGCTTCTGCGTATGGTTTATTAGTCCCATCCGGACTCACACTTTGAGAAGTCCAGTGGAACATCAATCCGTAACCGGCTTTTACTAACCAATCCATACTTGCTCTTGAAGCCACTGCCTTTTTATTTTCTTTGTCAATGGATTGATAACCGGAAACCGGGACCAGTTCAAGTGAGCGTATGTTTAACAGATTATTCCCGGCTGAAATACCGCTTGTTTTTAAAATAACCTCCTGATTTCCTTTTGGCAATGCCACATCAGATAAAACCTTAATACGCTGAAAGTTTTTGCCCCCGTCGACCCATGGACCTGAGGTCGGATTTATCGTAAATTTGTAAGAGCTGGAGCCCGATGTGAAAACCATTTCTGTATTTTTACTCTCCCCCGGTATGTCGGCTATCAGATACAAATCACACCTCTCTAAAACAGGTACATTTATTGCCCAACCCATTTCGGCATTTCCTTTCCATGTGAAATAATCGCCCCCTTGTTTTTCCAAATCACCCAAAAAATGGGTTGCTTTCGTACCATAAAGAAAGGTGTTACTGCATAATTTTATTTCAACGCCTTCAGATATCCCTGTTTCTTTAAATACGAAATTTGTAAGATTCTTTTTACCTGTAGTTCGGTTAAAACCAGCTAGGGTAAGGAGCATAAGAATCAGAAAGAATAAAGGGAAAATAGATCTTGTTTTCATAGCATTTTTTGTTACTTGAGATTTATTAATCAATAAACAACGCAGACAACGCCGCATTACTCCCCCGAACCTGATTAATCCGGATTCTAATACTGCGGTCAACTTTCAAAATTATATATTTGCCATTTTGGTAATTCCTGATCTGATGTACCGGCATAAGTAAGGCCTTGTTCTCCAGATCGAAAACTTCAATTGCCGATCGTCGCCCCTCCTTTTCCCAATCGACCATATAAAGGGAGATCTGATAGGGATGATTTTCTTTGCATTGAATATCTACAGTCATGGTTTGAAGACATGGCGACGGATCTTTCGTGATTACCGAACCTAATTTGCGATTCTCCGAAATCAATTCCAAAGCACGGGGATCATCCGATTCATCCGCTAAGTGTACATCGCCATTCAATCTGAAGGTTACATCGGAGATAAAGTCAGGCAATTTTTTAGCGTGTTTATTTATACTATCGTAGTTAAAAAGGACAAAACCCTTAGTGCCAAATTTGCTTTTCCAATTCCCTTGCGTCAGGCTATCCTCAGTTGCCAGCTGATAAAGATAAGCCATGGGTTCTTTAGGTGGGATTGCGATCTTCGTGAACGGTTGAAATTTTATCATATAACTTCCGGGTACCAATCCTTTGAGTCTATAAAAATCCGGGGGCTTAGATTCAATAGCTATTTTCTTTCCGTTCACGAGAATAGTTCCCGGATCGTTTCCGGATTTTGGAATTGCAACATTGGCTGCGGTATTCTGAGGAACTGTCAAATTCATCTCCCCTTTAGATTTACGATATGAAAAAACGATATTACCTTGTAGAGTTGGCACCTCACCTTTAACCCAATCAATTTCGGATGTGAGATTTGGCTTCACATCAAAGGTTGCAAAACCCGGGGTTGTTGGCTGTATACCCAGCATCTCCTCCGTCAGCCACTTGGTAATTCCGGCACTCCAGGGGTGGGCCAGACTGGTATACCCGCATTGGTTGTTGATCGGTGCACCATTCGCGCCAATACATCTGTTCCATGATGGTCGGTAAACCTCAAAAAAGGTGGTGCCACCATACCGGATCTGACCACCCCAGCAATCGTCAATTGTACTAACCGCCTCTTCATATTTCCCCATTCGGGCCATAGCCTGAATAATAAAAAACTGATTAAATGGCGAATAGGACAATCGTTGCTGCCTGTCGCTGAACGAATCTTTCCAGAACAGCTCCTTTTCCTGAGGAAGGACCACCCCTGAATTAATAAAGTTGGATGCCGCATGGATACCAAAACTTTGAATACTGTTTTCTGATCGACGAAGTTGATCCGTCTTCTCAATTACAAATTGGTCATACTTTTTTGCAAGATCGGCCCGACCCTGCCAGTTCAGCAATGCACTGAATTTTCTCCACGCCTGAATTGTAAGTGTTCGGTATACAAATTGGGACTCGGAGCAATCGGGATTTTCAAATCCTGCGCCCAACCTTTCGTCCCAGCCATTAAAGGCTAATCCGGTTGTTTGATCAAAATGGGTATAAGCACTATCCAATTTCTGGCAGGCATTCTCCAGCAGCTCGTTCAATGTCGCTTTATCGCCCGTATAATTGCAATAATCGATCAGACTTAAGACCCAGTAAATCGGGTAGCTTGCGATGCTGTTCGACTGGGTGGAAGTATGAAACAGGTTTTTGCGTACAAAGTCATAATTTCCGAAAGCAACCATCGAGGCAGCCTGTGAGGGGTAGGCATCGCCGGTCCATGAATAACGATCACTCCGTTCCATGAGTATTGCTCCGAAAAAATCTTTTTGCAGATTTAGCTTTACCGTATAAGCACCGGTGTACCACATTCGGGTAAGCAACGTATTGCTGCACGAAAAGCTTCCCCGGTAATTGGTTGGTTTCACCTGGCAAACCAAACGGACCTCCTTAATCGTAAAAGGTTTCTTAAAGTTTTTTATATGAATCCATCCAAATCGGACTCCTTCATACAATTCATCATTAAGTTCCAGACGGTAAGATGAACCGTATTTGACAGGAATTAATGTCTTCTTCGGGTGATGAGCTCCTTCGTTTAGAACAGCCGGTTCATTGTATTCGCTGATGCTCATTTCAACATCCCCGACAAGATCATCCGAATCAAACTCCAGCCAGCCGGCACTTTCAATACCAAAATCAAATCTCAGATCACATACACCGGTAACTTTCATCGGAAAAGCGACGTTTTCTGTCCCCTGCAGGATATTTCGGGGAAGATTGGATGTGATTGATTTGGGATGTAAGGCATAAATTTCCAAAGCATCATTGGCATAGGTGTTTTTCCATTTGTATCCGACAAGCGGATCCGGAGATTCGTTGATTTCTAACCCGGTAAACTTTCCTGAGATAAAAGGATAAGGTTCCATGATATTCGACTTCACAGCAACTATCCGACTTTGTCCCGATAAAAACCCCTGAAAAAGAAGCAGGAATAAGAAGGATATTGAAAGCTTTATAATTTTAAAATACATTGGATGGATCATAAAATGTAATGGTCATAATATAATGTCAGAATAACGTATAAAAGTGAGATTCATCATTCCGCTGCGCTCCATTCGGAATGACAGTGGACTGGGGTTGAGGGAGAGGGGTGACGGGGCGGCGTTGCCGCCCAGTCACCCCTCTCCCTTTTCAATAATTAGGTGTCATTCCGAACGAAGTGAGGAATCTCTTTATCATGCTTTTAATTACTCAAGTATCAAAATGACATTTATTTATTCAAAATAAGTGGCTCAGAATAAACAAAATTAAACCGTCCTCCCGGTGCGGTATCCCCATTAACATAGAAATCCATGACATTACCATTCTCCTGCATATTGTCATTCCATTTAAATTCAATATCAATCGGTTTACCTGAAAGATTCAATATATTGCGTGGAATCTCCAGCTCAAGTTTAGTGTTGTTGACCGCAAATTTAGTCGCTGCAACTTCCGCCCATTCCCAGCGGCTACCAACATTTTTTTCAACGATCACTTTATTTCCGCGTGGGATGACCCGGTTGACAATATAATCATATCCGTTCCAGCCGGTTGATTTATCTCGGTCGGTATCGATTAAAAGAATCATCCAATTACGGTCGGTTTTAGGTGAAAGTTTTTCGGCGGTTTCGGTATAAAAATAGATATATTCCTCATCGCGTGCCACCTTAGCACTTACAATATCATTTCGTCCGGTAGTGTTCGTATAATACTGATCGTTCCGGCCGCGGTGATCACGGTGGATGGTATTCCCCTTGTAATGATTGAATGTGGGGGTAACATTATCCCAATCCCCTGACTTTCCGATACGGATAGTTTTGTGCGGCGACACTTTTTCAGGTGGAGCCATCCCCTTGAATTTGCGAACCTGGTCAATCAGTTGCAGATAGTAGACATCCCCTTTATCTCCCCATCCTTTGTTAGGTTCAATATCACGGCTGTGTTCCCAATCGAATTCATCGACAAACGAGAACGGCTTACCAGTCCAGCTATCTTTAGGCAACCATTGTCCTGCAATAAATTCATTCCAACCGGTGACAAAAACCAGTTCGGGATCAAGCTCAAAGGCACGGCTCCACTGTTCCTGAAAATTCCAACCGTAGAGGTAGCCATCCAGCCGTGGATCGAAACCATCTTTTTTGGTGTAGCTGCGGCCATACGACCCCGGGAGGTTAAATGCGCTGCAATGTCCGTTAGTTTCCGGACTTGCATTCTGGGAGACACCCACTGCCACCTGTTCAAATTTTCCGTCACCATCTTTCACATAACCATGTTGAGGATAATCCTCGAGCCATCCCCACTGGTCGTTTCGTTTTGGACCATTTACATAGTCCGGCTGACCGGGCCGAAAGGTGAAAAAAGATGCTAATTCGCGGTCTTCGGGTGAATCGGTGAGGTTGTCGGGATACCCCATAATGCACGGTTTCCCTTTCCAGAAAAACCAAAGATTTTTATATCTGCCCGGTTTATAGAGGTCATTATACAACTGGCGAAGCGAAATCAGCGAATTGGGAGCTGCTCCAAATGGGAGCATCGATGCGATTTTCGGAACATTCACACCATTTTTCTGCGCCTGATCCCAGCTTTTGAGGAGTGCCTCATACGAATCTTTCCAGGTTATACTGCCGTTTGTGCAGTCAAAAAAGACGGCGTCGATACCGGCATCGGCAAGCATTTCGGCATGTTTGCGAAGCACCCATGGGTCGGTGGTCTTGTAATAGCCCAACAATGGTTGTTCCCAGAAGAAAAATCCGGGTTGGTTGGTTCCCCATGCCGGATGATTGTAATCTTTCATCGCTTCCGGATATTTCCGGACTATTTCGGTGATGTTTTTTACCTGATAGGTGGTATCGTCATCACCCTGGTGCCAGGTCCAATAAAACATTGCGACAAATTTATCTTTTCTCTTTTCGCCTGCCTCTTTGTATTCACGTACTTTCCGGCCAAGGGCATCAGTGGCCGACCACTGGTCGCTGAAGACTGATTGCCCATCTGACCGATTCATCCCCAGCGTGATAAAAAAAACTATTGCGATACCTAATTTTACCAAAATTTGAATCATTGTTATTTTTGTTAAATCACTATAAGTTTGCGGGTTTCTGATTTTTCACCGTTTCGAAATTCGATAATATAAACCCCCTTATTTTTCAGAAAATCAATATCAATAGAATCAAACATAACAGAATTTTTGTACTTTTTCTGCCAGATAACTCTTCCTGAGAGGCTATAAATCGTTAATACAGTATTATTTGATGTTGCTGCGGAAAAGGTTAAATGAATAACATCTTTTGCAGGATTAGGATAAAGTACGAAGGATGGTTTTTTAGAATTTGTTATTCCTGTTGGCAATTCAGCGATAAAATGATAGTTAAACCTTCCCCCAGGAGCCGCATCACCGTTCACATAAAAATCCATAACATTACCATCTTCCTGCATATTGTCGCTCCATTTAAATTCAAAGTTCAACAGGTTATCGTCCACGACACCAAGAACGGCGCGGCTTATTTTCAAAACCAATGTTTTACCGTCAGCTTTATACTGTGCAGTCCCAACAGGATTCCAGTTCCACGCAGTGGTACTCTTTTCGATGGTTGCCGTTTCTGCAGGGTTAATACGGTTAACGACAAAATCGTAACCTTCCCAGCCGGTCACCTTTTTCCTGTCAATATCAATAAAGAGCCGCATCCAGTCCGGATCAGATTTCGCAGTGAGTGAATCGGCGGTTTCAACATAAAAATAGAGAAAGTCTTTATCCCTTGCAACTTTGGCCAAAACAATATCATTCCTTCCGGTGGTATTGGTATAAACCAGATTATTCCCCTGGCCAGGATTATTGCGATGAATGGTATTACCCTTATAAGAGTGGAATTCAGGCAAAACATTACTCCAGGCAACCGGGTCATTGATATCGATGGTCTGGACCGCCGATGCAACAGCTTCATCGGCCATCCCCTTGAATTTTCGTATATTACTCACTAATTGCATGTAATAGACGTCGCCTTTATTTCCCCATGATTTTACAGGTTCGATATCCCTGCTTTTTTCGGCAGAATATTCATCCACAAAAGCAAAGGGTTTGACATCCCAATTAAACCACCGTCCTGCAATCCATTCGTTCCATCCGGTTACAAAGATCAGATCAGGATCCATTGCGAGAGCACCCTTCCACTGTTCCTGAAAATTTAGTCCCTTCAAATAGGCTTCAGGGATACTATTCTGACCTGTTGTTTTGGTGTAGCTGCGACCGTAGGTCAAAGGGGAGTTAAATCCTGAAGCATGACCGCCACTTGCATCAGAGGCATTCTGAGCCACTCCGACAGTGGCCTGCTCAAACTTACCTCCGGGTTTGGGGGCATATCCATGCTGCGGATAATTCTCGAGCCATCCCCATTGGTCGTTTCGGGTTGGTCCACTAACATAATCGGGCTGCCCGGGTCGAAAGGTGAAAAACGACTTCAAACTACTTACAGTCTGCTGATCAATTGTGGTACCGACCACTTCAACAGGAGTATGGGTGGTCCCCGTGGTAAGAGGAGAGAAATTCAATTCAACATTATAGGAGATTTCACTTTCATACTGCCCATCGACCTGCACTCCATTAAAAAAGCTGATTGTAGGATCGGTGCTGTCTGTCCATTTCCAAATACCCACTTGCTCGGTACCGTTGCTTAATTTCCAGACATAGTCTCCTGCCGGCTGCTGGTTAAAGGTTAGCTTTAATTTCTCATTATCATTGTAATTTACAAAGATTTGTGTGGCGATTGGAGTACCGGTAACACTTTGACTATAATTTGTATCCCATTTGTAAAGTGTAAGTGTTATATTTCCGATATTATTTCCCCAACTTGGAGAGGTTGCATTAATCCCATAAAAAGGGGTCTTAGCAGTAAATCTAAGTCCTGCAGTTGCTCCTACCTGTGCTACAATACTTTCAGGATAAGCCATTACCAATGGCTTTCCATTCCATATAAACCATAAATCCTTATAAAGTTGGGGTTTATATAAGTCTGAATACAACTCGTAAAGTGACAATAAAGAGTCATTACCCGGACCAAAAGGGAGGAGAAAACAAATCTTAGGGACATTTACTCCGTCTTTTCTTGCCTGATCCCAAACTTTAAGCAGCACGGTATAGGATGATTTCCAGGTCAGATTGCCATTCGTACAATCAAAAAACACAACGTCTACCCCGGCGTCAGCAAGCATTTCGGCATGTTTACGCAGCACCCATTCATCGGTGGTCCTATAATATCCGAACAGTGGCTCGTCCCACCAGAATATTCCCGGCGTTATCCCCTGCCATGCGGGATGATTCGCATTCGAGGCAGCGTCAGGAAATTGTTTTAATATTTCGGTGATATTCATAACCGGAGAGAAATCGGCATTTCCGTCGGTATGCCAGCTCCAGTAAAATAGCCCAATAAATTTATTATTCCGTTGTGCACCTGCATCACTTCTGTTGAGCAATTTACGACCCAGTGCATCTGTTGCCGGCAGTCCGTTGCCGTAATTTGGAGTAACCTGGGAGAACAAATCCGACGAAAGGCAAGCAAGGACAAAAACGAAAAATAATTTGATCATTATAATTAATTAGTTATTTAGATCAAAAGAAATAATAAAACTTTAATTAGCTAGCTTTAAATCTGTTTAATTTGAAAAAAGTAACAAATCAAGCTTCAAAACTATAAGAACTAATATTCTAAAATAGATTTGAAAACATTCGGTTTCAGACAAATTCAAGAATGTAAAATATTTAAATTTGTCATCATAATATTTTTACATATTACGCTATATTTATTTAAAATATCTTCAAATATATTTGTAACCGCTCTGAAATTTACTATATTTGTAAACGTAAAATAATTTAACAACTCTGCGTTTCAGCTAATCTTTAATACATACAACATGAAAACTTCAATTTCCGGTTTTTTAACAGCGATTACGTTCGTAACCTTATTATTTTACGGATGTACGAAAACCATTGATATTAACAATGGGAATTTGCCACAGACAGATTTAGCATCAGTCGGAAGCCATGTTTACGGGCTACTACCAATGACGCCTGATCAGTACCTGAATATTCCACTCTATTCCAAGGCGGCATTTGAATCAGGACGAACTTTGAAATCCACCAACATCAAAGTTCCGGTTTATACGTTAGATACACCTGCAATAAGAAATCAGGGGCCGATTGGATCGTGTACCGCATTTTGCGGTGCAGAAGTCGATGAGATTCTCTACTATTACAAAAACAATAAAACCTGGACAAAAATTTTAAGTCCCGCCTTCATTTACTATTGCGAACGCGTACTGATCCTGAAACAAAAAATAACTGCCGACCAGGGTGCTTATATGGTGAATATCCCTCAGGCTTTACAAAAATACGGAGACTGTCTTGAAACCTCCTATGCCTACCCAAGCAGCAGCAGTTCAACTGCCTATAAAACAGCTCCCAAAGCAGCTGCCATTACTGAAGGTTTAAGTTACAGAATTGGACAGGCAAAAATAAATTACGCAATGGTAGCTTCGGGTGATACTGCAGCTGTTAAAAATATACTCAGAGGTGACGTCCCTGTTATGCTGGGATTTAACGTCTATGATGTTACTGCCTACACTATTTTTGAGGGGTTGAATACAACCAATTACACCTATAATCCACTTACCATTGCCGGAGCACTTGTAACAGGAGCAAAATTGCTTGGTGGCCATGCAGTTCCTATCGTTGGATATGACGATACCCGCAAAGCATTTTTATGTCAAAATTCATGGGGTACATCCTGGGGCAACAAAGGTTTTTTTTATATGCCGTATGCTGTTTTCATGAGCAAAACCATTGTGTCATCGGGAAGCGTTTACTATGCAACCCTTTAATTACTGAAATGTAATAACTTAATTTATCAAAAAAATACTTAATCAGAAAGGATGTTGATTCGGTTAGATACCGTAGTACGGAGAATAAAACGAGAGTCACATCTTTTTGGTTCTTTTAAATTTCATTAACTTAAATAATTTGGCAAATAGCTTCGGGAGCATTATTTTTGTAATGCATTTAATTCATAGGTTTAGGTTTAGTTAGTTAGTTTGGTTTTAGTAAAAGGATGGAGCCTCCCGGCTCTGTCCTTTTCAATTTTATTTAAGTAAACCAATAATCTTTCTGATCTGACGTTTGTTATTTCGCCAAGGTTCAGGCATTGACTTTCAGGATATGGCCCCCGGCAAACCGAAACAATATTAAACAATAAGTGTTATATTTATTAAAAGAAACAGAAGTAAATGACAAGGCAAATCGTTTTAAAATCAAGACCAACGGGTCTTCCCTTATTAAGTAATTTCGAAACAAGAGAGATAATTTTACCGGAACTAATGAATGGTCAGGTTCTGCTCACACCTCAAATCTTCTCAGTTGATCCCTATATGCGGGGACGAATGAATGAAGGGGCGTCATATATTGCCCCTTTTAACGTTGATGAGCCCATCGCTGGCGGAGGAATTGCCATGATTGCTGAGAGTCGTGCACAAGGATTCGAAGCAGGAAGTTTTGTTCAGGGATTTATCCCCTGGCAGGAGGAGATACTTATGGACCCAACAGGTCTGAGCATCGTGGATGAAACCATTGCGCCGTTAGATTATTATCTGGGAATACTGGGTATGCCAGGACTCACTGCCTATTTTGGCTTGCTTGAAATAGGAAAACTAAAACAAGGTGAAACGATTGTGGTATCAGGTGCAGCAGGTGCGGTTGGTATCGTCGTGGGACAGCTTGCTAAAATTCAAGGGTGTCATGTTGTTGGAATTGCGGGCAGCGATATTAAGGTGGACTATTTGCTGAATGAACTTCATTTTGACGAAGCAATCAACTATAAAACCACAAAAGACCTGGATGCCGCAATCCGATTAGCATGCCCTTCGGGAGTCGACGTGTACTTCGACAATGTGGGAGGTGAGATTTCAGATACTGTTATATCGCAGATCAACAAGTTTGCCAGGATAATTATTTGCGGACAAATCTCGCTTTACAATTCCACTTCGATACCTATAGGACCCCGGCTTCAGGGGACACTACTCAAGAAAAGTGCATTAATGCAAGGATTTATTGTGAGTAATTATGCTAAAAGATTCCCTGAAGGACTTAATGCACTGGCTCAGCTGGTGGTGAGCGGTCAACTTAACTATACAAGCACCTCCTATAGCGGTTTTGACAAACTCCCGGAGGCATTTATCGCCCTGTTTGAAGGAAAAAATCTCGGAAAATTAATTGTTAAACTATAAATATCCTGAATTTTCTCTATTATTACCAGCGGAACGGCAACTATCTTGATAAAATTGCCGAAACGTTAAATTTAAGTTTTAATCAATAACCTATAATGGATCAGACGGCTGTTATTCTTGTCAACCTGGGCACACCCGACTCACCTGCATTATCAGATGTTCGGAGGTATTTATTTCAATTTTTGAATGACCGCAGGGTCATTGATCTCCCCTGGATTCCTCAGAAAATCCTTGTAAATATGATCATTGTCCCGTTCAGAGCACCGGGTTCAACCCGGCTTTACAAGCGTTTATGGAGTGAAAAGGGATCGCCTCTTTTATATTATTCGGAGCAGGTAGCTGCAGAAATTCAGATCAGGATCGGGGACAACTACCGGATATTCAATGCTATGCGTTACGGCAATCCTGACCTGAAAAAAATATTGAAAGAGGTTGAAAAACACAATTTTAAAAGACTTATCGTCCTTCCTCTATTTCCTCAATATGCCTCGGCAACAACAGGTTCGGTATACGAATTAATCATGAAACAGATCAGTTCCTGGCAGACCTTTCCCGAAATGAAAATGGTCAGCCGGTTCCACGACCATCCCGCTTTTATCAACGCCTTTGCTGAACAGGGTGCAAAGTACGATGTCAAGAGCTTTGACCATGTCTTATTCTCGTTTCACGGACTCCCTTTGCGGCAGATCAACAAACTTCATCCCGGAAAAGATTGTCTCTCCTGCTCCTGCAAAACGGAGACGATACCCGAAGGGAAACTCTGCTATAAGGGAGCATGTTATGAATCGGCAAGATTAATTGCTGAAAAAATGGGACTTTCACTGAATGATTATTCCATATCTTTTCAGTCGCGACTGAGTAAAAACTGGATGTCCCCTTTTACAGATAAGGTGCTTATTGAAAAGGCGAAATCCGGAACCAAAAGAATACTGGTTTTTGCCCCTTCGTTTGTTGCCGATTGTCTTGAAACAAAGGTAGAGATAGAATATGAATATGATGAATTGTTCAGAGAGCATGGCGGAGAACACCTTCAAATGGTTGAGAGTCTGAACGACAATAAAGCCTGGATTGATGGATTGGAACAATTAATTACAGAGTTAAAATAATATTTTTTCGTGAATAGCATTAAAAATCAATGGATTGAAACCATACATGAATTGCAGGATGCAATATGTGCGGCTCTTGAGAATTGCGATGGCAAGGCTGGATTTACGGAGGAAATCTGGCAACGTGCTGGCGGCGGAGGAGGAAAAACCCGCGTAATCTCCCATGGAGATGTTATTGAAAAGGGTGGCGTAAATACCTCGGTTGTTTATGGAACAGTTTCGGACACAATGAGAAAAGAGCTCGCAATAGACGGCATTAAATGGTTTGCATGCGGCTTAAGCCTTGTAATTCACCCCTCAAATCCTTTTGTCCCAACAGTCCATTGTAATTATCGCATGTTTGAATTATATAATCAACAGGACGAAGTTACTGACAGATGGTTTGGCGGAGGAACAGATCTCACACCGTATTACCTATTTGAGGAAGATGCCCGCCATTTTCACCAAACATATAAGGATGTTTGTGATCAATCTGATCCCGCCTTTTATGCCACTTTCAAGAACGAATGTGACGAATATTTTGTGAACGAGCACCGCAACAGAGAACGACGTGGAATAGGAGGAATCTTTTATGATCATCAAAAACCAACCGAAACGAAAGATGTCAATTTTTGGATGAATTTTTCAAAATCGTGCGGACATGCGTTTATTAATGCCTATATCCCCATTGTTGAAAAAAGGAGAAATACCCCCTTCACCGAATCGAATAAGCAATGGCAGGAGATCCGAAGAGGAAGATATGTGGAGTTTAATTTACTCCACGACAGGGGAACTATATTTGGATTAAAGACCAATGGAAGGACCGAAAGCATTCTCATGAGCCTTCCCCCCACCGTGCGGTTTGAATATAACCAACAGCCGGAGGCGGGAAGTGAAGAGGAGAAACTTTTACAGGTTTGTTTAAAACCAATAGATTGGATTTGAAAACAATGAAGTTTAAATCATGAAGATCCTGATAGTTGAGGATGAGAAACCACTGTCCGATTCGATGGTGGAATATCTTGCCGAGGAGGGGCATCTGTGCGAAGCGGTCTACAATTATTTTGATGCTGTCGAGAAAATCGGCCTGTATCAATACGATTGTATCGTAGTGGATATTAATTTGCCTGACGGGAACGGCCTCGACCTGATCCGGCTCATCAAAAAACAATCTATTACATTAGGGATAATCATTATTTCGGCGCTTAATTCATTGGAAAACCGCATCGAAGGTCTTGAAATCGGAGCTGATCATTATCTCACCAAACCCTTTCATCTGGCAGAACTCAATGCCCATCTCAAATCGATTAACCGGAGGATAAGCTACGGTGGCAGCAATCAGATTATCATGAACGAGATCAGATTGATCCCTGATGAACACAAGGCATTTGTGCATGATGTCGAAATAATTCTGACAAAGAAGGAGTATGAGCTTCTGCTCTTTTTTATCTCAAACAAAAACAAGGTAATTACAAAGGCAGGTCTGGCCGAATATTTATGGGGCGATTATATGGATCTTGCAGATTCGTATGACTTTATCTATACTCACATTAAAAATCTCAGAAGAAAATTGCTAAAGCAGGGATGCGAAGATTACATTAAAACGATTTATGGATTAGGTTATAAATTTGAACTAAGTTGAGACTATTAAATAAAATAACTCTGAACCTATTGGCAATCTCCCTTTTCGTGTTTTTTATCGGGATGGTGGCTTTCTATTTTCTTCTGCGTCAACAGGTTGACCAGAACATTAATCTTGAGCTAAGAAAAAGGGGAATCAGTCTGAATAAGGAGTTTGATGCCGCTCACTCATCCGCAAAAGCGTCGGTAAATCTTAGCGATACAATTATTATCACCCCGATTTTTCATCCCCGGCCAGCCGAACAGTTTTCTGACACGTTGCTCTATAACCAGGAAACAAATAAATATGAATTATACCGGCAACTGGGATTTGTAAAAACAATTCAAAACCATGATTATTACATCCAGGTCTTTAAAGCGCTCGAGGAGACAGACAGGCTGATTATACGAATCGTGATCCTGATGAATATTTTGATAATCCTGATTATTGTTACTCTAATTATCGTTAACCGCCACTCATCGAGGCAAGACTGGAAAGTATTTTATGATACGATTTCTAAAATCAAGCACTACGATGTGAATTCGCACGAGAATTTTGCATTGCATCACTCCGACATTAAAGAATTCGAGGATTTGAATCGGGTACTGGCCTCCATGACAGAACGGATCAAGAGTGACTATCTCAATCTTAAGGAATATATCGAAAATGCCAGTCATGAGATCCAGACTCCTCTGGCAATTATCAATTCAAAGATGGAATTGTTGCTGCAGTCGGGTGACATGAAGGAAAAACAGTACAAAACAGTCGCTGATGCCTATGATGCATCCAACCGGCTGTCAAGACTAAACAAAACACTTATCCTGCTGGCTAAGATTGAAAACAGGCAATTCCCCGAATCAAAGCCCGTGAACCCTTCGATCATGATTAATCATCAGCTCGAAAGTCTGGAAGACCTGATCCATTCCAAAAAAATTGAAGTTATAAAGCGGATGGACAATGAAATTACAGTCCCGATGAACCCCTATCTTGCAGAGATCCTGCTGGTCAACCTGATCAAAAATGCCATAAGACACAACATTCCGGGAGGTGAACTAAATATAGAACTTACCAAAGCTTATCTTAGAATTGCAAATTCCGGAGCCCCTCTCCAATTCGATCCTGAAATCCTGTTCAAACGGTTTCATACCTCATCCACCTCCCCGGAATCACTTGGGCTTGGCCTTTCGATTGTGCAAAAGATTTGTACAATGTATGGTTTTAGGATTAAGTATTGCTATCAAAACAGCATGCATGTGATGCAAGTAGATTTCATAAAGCATAATACGAATAAAATCAATAATTAATATCGAATCTAAATAGATAAACCGGTTCTGACAGAAGATGAATTTCCTGTTTGATTTCATTCTTAATTACCCCTTCCCTAATCAATACAACCATTTTATAATAAATAAATTACAGACACGCTGCGCAGGCTTATAATCTCCCGATTTAGGAATGGCATGGCTTGTTTTGGGGCATAATTATTTAAAATAAAAATGAATTAAGATTCGATCGCAGTTTATCCCCCTAATTCTGTCGATTCTGACGCTATACTTCAGAATTGCTTCAGATTCTGTTTCTAAAATTGTATCGTAATAAACAGAAAGCAAAATAGAATGATAGGACTATTTGGATTAAATCATAAATCGGCTCCAATTGAAATCAGGGAGAAATTTGTATTTTGCGAAGAGGACATCAAACGATTTGTACCCCAGCTGAAAGCAAAAGGAATTCTTGGCGCAATTGTGGTCTCCACGTGTAACCGCACAGAGATATACTTTGAACTTAAAGATAGCAGCCTCACTTCAGATTTCGATTTAATCGGAAATACGCTGATCGAATACCGTAAAGTTGCTACAGAAGTAAAAGCCCATTTTTATCAGGCTAAAAACGATGACGCGGTGAAACATTTATTTCGTGTCGTATCAGGTCTTGATTCGATGGCTTTAGGCGAATATCAAATTGTTGGACAGATCAAAGACGCGTTCAACATCAGCCAGAGTCTTCAGCATTGCAGCTCAGTTTTGTATAAGCTCTTTAATGATGCCTTAAAAACGGGCAAGGAGATTCGTACAAATACAGCCCTTAATAAAGGTGCCGTTTCAATAAGTTATGTCGGTGTTGAACTTGCCGGAAGGAAACTTCAGAATCTTTGCTCACATCCTGTTTTGGTAGTCGGTGCCGGGCAAACCAGTGAATTGACCATGTTAAATCTGCAGAAAAAAGATTGCACCCAGTTTACCGTTGTCAACAGAACACAGGAGAAAGCTTGCGAGTTGGCAGAAAAATATAAATGCAAGGTTGCTGATTTTGATCAATTGGAAAATCTGCTTTCCACAAATGATATCGTAATCACTTCCACTGCCTCCAAGAGACCCCTGTTTACAGAAGAGATGGTCCGAAATGCAATGGTTGTGCGCAATAACAAACCCTTATTCTTTATTGACCTTTCGGTGCCGCGTAATGTTGCCGTAGGAGTTAGTCAAATTGGAAACGTCCACCTCTATGATATTGATGCTTTAAACGAAGTGATCGAAGATAACCTGGAACGGAGAAAAGGGGAGATCACACATGCCGAGATTATTATCGAAGAATCGGTTACCGAATTTTCACAATGGCATGCAATTCAGGTTTTAGTTCCAACCTTTCAGAATATTTCAACCCGTTTCCAGGAAATTAACAAAACAATGCTTGATGGTTATCTCAAAAACCAAAAAGTTGATGACCATGAAAAAGCTGTTGCTTACGGAGAGATCATCACGAAAAAATTTATTGGCTTAATGATCGAAAATGTAAAATCGGTTACCAATAATGGAAAAGAAGAGGAATACATTTCGATGCTAAATAAATTATTCGAATTCAATTAATGGTCAATCCAACTATAAAGATTGGTACAAGAGGAAGTAAACTCGCGTTGTACCAGGCCTTTCTTGTGCAGGAAGAGCTACAAAAACACTACCCCAGGACTTCATTTATCATCGAAATTATAAAAACAAAAGGGGATCAGATTCTCGATGTCGCCCTCTCCAAAATTGGAGACAAAGGGCTATTTACCAAGGAGATGGAGACTGCCCTTTTCAACGGGGAGATCGACATGGCCGTACACAGTCTTAAAGATCTACCAACCAAATTCCCTGAAGGTGCAAAACTGGGCGCCGTTTTAAAACGTGGCGACATCCGGGATGCGCTTATCAGCCTTGATGGCCGGAAAGTTAAAGACCTTACCTCCAATGATGTTATTGCAACCTCCAGCCTTAGGCGAAAAGCTCAGTTATTACGCATCAATCCCGATTTTAAGATTATTGAAATTCGGGGAAACGTCAACACGCGCATTCGCAAGATGCAGGAGGGGTATTGTGATGTGATGGTGATGGCCGGCGCAGGTTTGCAACGTTTGGAAATGGATGAATACATCTCCGAACTGTTTGATCCGGAATTGATGATACCAGCCTGTAGCCAGGGGGCTATCGCCGTTGAAATCAGGGAGAATGATCCGGATACAGCTCAACTGGTTTCAAAGATCAACCATACAGAGTCCTTCACAGCCACCGAAGCAGAACGAACATTTTTAGGAACCCTTGAAGGAGGTTGCCAGATTCCGGTTGGAAGTTACACAATGATTGAAGGAGACAAATTTAAGATTACCGGTTTTATCTCGAGCATTGACGGATCGAAGTTTCTGAGGGAATCAGCAGAAGGCGCTCTCAGTGATGCCGTTTACCTCTCTGCAAAACTTGCAAAAAGTCTATACAATAAAGGGGGTGCTCAGATCCTGAGTGAGATCAGGAATGAAACACTCGCCAATCCACAGGCAGTATTGACCCTAAAAGATAAAGTAATCATTTCGACCAGGGCACTGGAAGCAAGTGATACGCTGCCGGAAATTCTAAAATCAAGCGGGGCTAAACTTCTTTCGCTCCCCATGATCGAGATTATCCCTTCACCTTTGGATCCCCAAATGGCTGAAGATCTCAATAATCTCGAATCCTTTGACTGGATATTTTTCACCAGTAAAAACGGCGTTGTCAACTTCTTCAAACAACTCATCGATTCAAAAGGAAATACAACACTCCCCAAAACGGTTAAACTCGCAGTAATCGGCCTAAAAACAGGTTTGGAGCTTGAATATTACGGGTACGCCCCAATATTTATAAGTGAAGAAAATACAGCAGAAGAGTTTTTAAACCACTTTGAAGCCAAATACAAACCAGAGAATCTGAAGATATTACTTGCCCTTGGCAATCTGGCTGACAATACACTTGAAAACCGTCTCTCAATTCAGAATACCACCAGGCGGATAAATGTTTATCAAACAGTTAAACCGGCTCAGGCTGATCAGGCGATCCTTGAGCTAATCAAAATCGATGCGTACGATCTGATCGTTTTTACAAGCCCTTCGACGTTTAATAACTTCTGTTCTTTTTATGATCCATCGCTGCTTGAAAAATTAAAGATGGCCAGTATCGGAACCGTTACGACAAAGGCAATTCAAAAAGCTGGTTTTGAGCCTCTATTCACAGCCCGAAAATCAAATGCAGAAGGAATTAGAGATGCAATTAACGAATTTTATCAAATATAAAAACCAAATATTATGGCATTCCCTGTAACAAGACTCAGAAGATTAAGGTACAATGGTGTATTAAGACAGATGGTTACGGAAACAAAACTTTCAGCGGATGATTTTGTAATGCCTCTGTTTGTTGTATCTGGAACCAATGTAAGAAATCATATTAACTCCATGCCCGGTAATTATCAGCTTTCAGTTGATCAGCTGGTTATAGAGTGCAAAAATGTATATGCATCGGGGGTAAAGGCGGTTCTGCTGTTCGGAATTCCTCCCGTTAAGGATGAAGATGGCAGTGTTGCGTGCGAGCATAATGGTATTGTTCAACAGGCAATTCGGGCTCTTAAGGCAGAGGTGCCCGGGCTTTATCTTATTGCCGATGTTTGCAATTGTGAATACACAACTCATGGTCATTGCGGTACGATTATCGATGGTGACGTAGATAACGATACCACATTGGTAACCCTTGCCAAACAGTCCGTTTCACTTGCAGAAGCTGGTGCAGATATGATCGCTCCAAGCGACATGATGGATGGACGGGTCGAAGAAATCCGCATCCAGCTCGATGCCAATGGGTTTAACAAAATACCCATCATGGCTTATTCGGCAAAATATGCATCCGGGTTTTATGGTCCCTTCCGCGAAGCGGCTGAGAGTGCTCCTAAATTCGGAAACCGAGCCACTTACCAGATGAATCCGGCCAATTCAAACGAAGCGATTCGCGAAGTGGAACAAGACATTATTGAAGGTGCAGATATCGTGATGGTTAAGCCGGCACTGAGCTATCTTGACGTGATCTATCGCGTTAAAAATGAATTCAATATGCCGGTTGCAGCTTATAATGTGAGCGGCGAATTCTCGATGCTGAAGGCTGCGGCAGAAAAAGGGTGGATTGATGGACCTCGCGTGATGATGGAAATTTTAACCTCAATCAAACGGGCGGGTGCAGATATTATTATCACCTATCATGCAGTCGAGGCAGCGAATATTTTGAACGGAAAATAATCGTTAACTGATTCTTTATCCGGAAAATCCTTTATAATATAACTCCGGAGGAATCTTCCGTAAATAACCCCCGCTGAAACCGGGGGAACTGGAATAAGAAATTGCAACCGAACCCCGCGGGGTTAACTAAAAAATGTTCTGGCATTATGATACAGCTGGTTGAAACAGGTGATTGACACAGCTGACTGACACAGCTGGTTGACACAGCTGGTTGACACAACTGGTTGACACAACTGGTTGACACAACTGGTTGACACAGAAGCAAATAATTTGATATTATTCTATTAAAAAACAGTTCAAATGCAATTCACAAAAAGTATAGATGCTTTTAAAAAGGCTCAACAAGTAATACCAGGTGGGGTAAACTCTCCGGTAAGGGCGTTTAAAAGTGTTAATCTCAATCCGGTATTTATTCAGAAAGGGAAAGGTTCAATCCTTACTGATATCGATGGAAACCAATATATCGATTTCCTCGCCTCATGGGGACCATTAATTTTTGGTCATGCCCACGACACCATATTGGCAGCCATCAGTGAAGCGGCTCAAAAAGGGACAAGCTATGGCGCACCGACCGAATATGAAACAAAGATGGCGGAACTGATCATCGAAATGGTTCCCTCGATCGAAAAAGTGCGCATGGTTTCCTCTGGAACCGAAGCGACTATGAGCGCAATCCGCCTGGCCAGAGGATTTACCGGAAGGGAAGCTATTTTAAAATTTGCAGGTAATTACCATGGTCATGGAGATAGCTTTTTAATTCAGGCAGGTTCAGGTGCCATCACATTAGGATTGCCAAACAGTCCCGGCGTTACCTTGGGAACCGCGCGCGACACCGTTATCGCTGAATACAATAACCTCGATTCAGTAAGGGCTATATTCCGTGAAAAGGGACATGAGATTGCTGCAATTATCGTTGAGGCAGTCTCCGGAAATATGGGTTGCGTCCCACCTTCAGAGGGTTTTCTTCAGGGATTAAAAGATATCACCAAAGAATACGGAGCCTTGCTTATTTTTGATGAGGTGATCACCGGCTTTCGTCTTGCCAAAGGTGGTGCCCAGGAATATTACGGAATTACACCCGACCTCACAACCCTCGGAAAAATCATAGGGGGTGGACTTCCTGTTGGCGCTTATGGTGGTCGCAAGGAGATTATGGATATGCTGGCTCCCATAGGGCCGGTTTACCAGGCAGGAACTCTTTCCGGAAATCCGCTGGCAATGTCAGCAGGAATCGCAATGCTCACGATGATGAAAGACACAGTTGATTTTTATCCTGAACTGGAACGCAAAGCTGCGATTCTCGAAGCAGGCATCCATAAGAATCTTGCTGAAACCGGCGTTAAGGGTGTGATAAACCGCGTTGGTTCGATGATGACTTTATTCTTCACCGATCAAGCACAGGTAACTTCTCTGAATGAAGCGATGACATCGGATACCGAAAAATATGCGTCCTTTTTCAAGATGACCCTTGAGAGTGGAATCTATATTGCACCATCGCAGTTTGAGTGTTTGTTTATCTCTTATGTTCATACAGACAAGGAGATTGAACATGTGCTCGCTGAAAATCTAAAAGCGTTAAAACAACTTTCAAAATAGAAAACATAAAATAAGGTTTTTAAAAACAAAATTTTAAACTGAAAAATCCACTATTAAATATGTCTGATTCACTATTTGTAAAAACATTAAAAGGGGAAAAAACCGAGCGTCCTCCGGTTTGGTTTATGCGGCAGGCAGGCCGTGTTTTACCTTCATACCTGAAATTGCGCGAAGAATATACCTTCAGTCAGCTGATGCAATCGCCTGAACTGGCGGCAAAAGTCACACTACTTCCGATTAACGACCTTGGTGTTGATGCGGCAATTCTTTTTTCTGATATTCTGGTAATTCCTGAAGCATTAGGGATGGGATTAAATTTCACCGATTCAGGACCTAAATTTGCAAAAGCATTAAAAGATATCAGTGATCCGGCAAGCACATTACATCCTGATGCTTCAAAGCTTGAATATATCTATAAAGCAATTGATGAGGTCATTAAAACAAAACCATCGAATATCCCTTTAATTGGATTCTGTGGTGCACCTTTTACAACGCTTTGTTATATGGTGCAGGGCTTGAGCTCTAATCACACCTTTCCTGATGCGGTAGGCTTACTTTACCAGGATAAAAAGACTGCCCATAAATTATTGGCAATGATCACCGAACTTTCGATCGAATATGCAGTGAATCAGGTTAAACATGGCATTTCTGCATTCCAGATTTTCGAAACACATGCAGGTCTTATTCCTTCAGATTTGTATTTTGAAATGATTATGCCATATGTGCGGAAAATATCTGCAGCGGTCAAAGGGACAGGATGCCCGGTAATATTCCTTCCAAAAGGTTTAGGTACCGGAATTGCAAATATCACACCTGAAGATACCGATTACCTGAGTATCGACTGGCAAACTCCGATTGAAGTTGCCCGAGAACTTGTTCATCCTGAAATCGGACTTCAGGGGAATCTTGATCCGCGGCTATTGATGGCAGATCAGGCCACAATCAGGGAAACCCTTGAGAAATATGTCTCATTCGGATCAATACATCACAATTGGGTCTTCAACCTCGGACATGGGTTCATTCCGGGGATTCCCTTTGAAAACGCCAAAATGGTTGTTGACTGGGTTAAACAAACCAATTGGAAAAGAAGCTAAAAAAATGAGTGTATCCAGTGAATTTTTAAATAAGTATAATGTTTCAGGCCCAAGGTATACCAGTTACCCGCCTGCCAATTTTTTCAATAATGCATTTGCCGTTTCTGATTATATCGGAGAATTGAAAGATTCAAATACACAGACGCCAAAAGACATCTCCATCTATATTCACATCCCGTTTTGTCCGTGCAGGTGCCATTTCTGCGGTTGCAGCACTGTAATTGCGCAAAAAAAATCGGTTGTCGAACGATATATTGATGCGATGAAGATCGAAATTAGCAATGTATCCTCACATCTGAATCTACAACGGAAAGTAACTCAGATCCATTGGGGGGGAGGAACACCCAATTCGATCGAGATGCGGTTTATCCGCGATATCATGGTGCATATCCGCAGTATCTTCACAATCAGTACAAAGGCAGAGATCGCCATGGAATGCAGCCCAGCTTATCTGGAGTTCACGGATATTGATGAGCTGGCCGATATGGGCTTCAACCGCATGAGCCTGGGCATCCAGGATTTCCGTGCCGACGTTCTGAAGGTTGTCAACAGAATGGGACCCAAATACCCTGTAAACGAAGTGGTCGATTACCTGAGAACCAAAGGATTCCGGGGGATCAACCTCGATTTTATCTACGGTTTGCCCTTACAAACTCCTGAGTCGTTCACAGAAACACTCAAACAAGCGATATCAATCAGGCCGGACCGAATTGTCACGTTCTCCTATGCGCATGTTCCATGGGTAAAAAAAGCTCAGAAGCAACTCGAAAAAATCGGTTTGCCCGGTCCTGAACAGAAAATGGAAATGCTTGTAAACTCTATTGCTCAGCTCGAAGCGGCCGGATATATTTCAATCGGGATAGACCATTTTGTTTTACCGGATGATGATCTTGCCATTGCCTTTAAAGGGAAAAAATTGCACCGAAATTTCCAGGGGTACTGCACCCTTGAAACTACCGGCCAGGTGTATGGCTTCGGCGCCTCTTCCATTGGTCAGTTCTGGGGTGCCTATGCTCAGAATATCAAAGAGTTCCCGAAATACATCGAAGCTATCGAAGAATCAGGTTATGCCATTGAACGCGGATACAAATTAAGCAAAGAGGAGCAGATTATCCGGACTATCGTTAACAGCATCATGTGTAACGGGTTATTGGTATTTGAAGAAATTGCAAATCAATTCAATATGACGGTTCAGGATATTAAGGAACTCGTCAGATTTGATCCTGTTAACTTTAACGATTTCATTCTTGATGAACTAATGGAAATGAATGATTCACAAATCAAAATTCACGACAAAGGTTTTATCTTTGCCAGAAACATAGCTATGGCACTGGACCCCGCTTATAATCAGGAAGAAAATATCTATTCCAAAACAGTCTGAAAACATGAAAGACGTCGTAATTATTGGAGCCGGAATAACGGGATTGACCACTGCTCATCATCTGAAGAAGCAAGGCGTAAACTTTTGCATACTTGAAAAGTCTGACCGGGTTGGCGGTGTTATAAACTCCGTAATTGAAAAGGGATTTAACTACGAAGAGGGTCCTAATTCAGGAGTTGTTGCCAATGTGGAAGTCTTAAGGCTGTTTGACGACTTGAAGGGGGATTGTGAAATTGAAATTGCCAATGAGCATGTTAAAAAGCGCTATATTCTTAAAAATGGCACCTGGGAAGCGTTACCATCAGGACTTATGGCAGCCATAAAAACACCGTTGTTTACATTAAAAGATAAATTCAGGATTCTTGGAGAGCCATTTCGCTCTCCAGGAAAGATTCCCAATGAGTCTCTTGCCGGACTGGTTAAGAGGCGTCTTGGAAAGAGTTTTCTCGACTATGCCATTGACCCGTTTATACTGGGAGTATATGCCGGTGATCCAAACCGGTTAATTACACGATTTGCATTACCCAAATTATACAATCTCGAACAGAAATACGGAAGCTTCATCGGAGGTACGATTAAGAAAAAATTTGAACCCAAAACAGAAGAACAGAAGAGTGTCACAAGAAATGTATTTTCAGTTAAAGGTGGGTTAGTAACCCTAATTGAGGCTTTAAAAACCAAGGTTTCTGAAGAAAATATCTATCTGGGGGTTTCGAATATTCAGGTTAAGCCGGTTCGTCAACACTTTCTTATATCCTATATCAATAAAGCAGGCTTACCTGTTGAAATTGAAAGTAAAAAGGTGATTACCACAGTGGCGGCCTATAATCTGGATAACATCCTTCCATTTATAGCGCCCGAGGTGATGTCTAAAATTACAAATCTGTATTACGCACCAACAATAGAGGTAATTCTGGGTTTTAATAAATGGACTGGAATGAAACTCGATGCTTTTGGAGGGTTGATCCCCTTTAAGGAAAATCGGGATATTCTTGGGGTATTATTTATGTCTGCATTGTTTAATGGCAGAGCACCCAAGGATGGCGCACTGTTTTCTATTTTTATGGGTGGCGTACGTAAACCGGAGATTTGCGAACTTCCGATTGAACAACTCGAAGAGTTGATTAAAAAAGAGATTTGCCAGGTCATGAGAACCGATGAGTTCCAACCCGACCTCTTTAAAATTATCCGCCATTACTGGGCTATTCCTCAATATGAAGCAGATACTGAAGATCGGCTGCTTGCGGTTGAACTGATTGAGAAAAACTATCCCGGACTTATAATCGGAGGAAATTTACGCAATGGGATTGGGATGGCAGATCGGATTCTTCAAGCCAAAATACTCGCTGAAGCAGCAATATAAATATTTAAATCACCCATTAAACTACTAAAATAATTAATATGATTTTGAATCTTGTTGTTTTAGAAAGTTCTCATGTTATGAAGAATCTTCATACCATAATAAGTGGCTCCTTTGCAATTATTGCAGTATGGTTGGTTATCCGTTCTGCCAGAGGTATTGCATTGGGAAAGTCTTACCTTACTCTGGATAAGTACCTCTCTTACGGATTTATTATCACCCTTTATCTCCAGCTTATTTTCGGTCTCATTCTCTTTGCGAATCCCGATTCGGCAGGGAACAATGCAGGAATGGAGGGGGCGATGAAACTCGCCTCCAAACGATTTTGGCCAATCGAACATATTGTCCTTATGCTGTTTGCACTTCTGATTGCAAATCTTGGACTCATATTTTCGAACTCCAGCAGCATTGACAAGGACAAACACAGGAAGGTTCTGGTCTATTATATGATCGCTTTAATTATGATAGCGGTATCATTAAGTGCGAATTAAGTGAGTTGTGATTTGATTGATGATAAGGTAATGCCTCCTTTACAATAAACCGGCATTAGGTTTAATCAGTCAATGTGGTTATTAATCTGCAACCTCAGGCCCCTGATGCGCCGGCCGTAAGAGTGCAAAATTTCTGCGGTTCAGCAACCGAGGCTGATCTGCAGCATAGAAATGGCACATATTCCTATAAATGGAATAATACATCAACAAGCAGATCATCCCTTTCAGGCTCCACGAGGCTAAATACCGGCAACTATTATATAAGCCAGGTTTCGGGAAACTGCGAAAGCTTCAGAACGATGATTAGTATTGCACTAAATGCTTTACCAATCAAGTTCTGGAAGGCACCGATACAGTTAAGGCTGTCAATGCAATAACAGATTGCCAGGCCTTCATGACGGACAGGGTTGTGATAACCGTAAGCGAGGCACCAACAGCTTTAGGCATTGTTTACAATAGAAGTTCATCCAGTAATTGCATTAATTCAGGTTCAGCTAATATAATCTTACTTTCAGCTACTACTGGTGGCAGGTACTCTTCAGCTCCTTCAGGATTAATCATCAACAGTACAACCGGAACGATCAGTTTTGCAAAGAGCAATCCGGAAACACACTCGGTTGCTTATAATTTCAGCAACACCAGTTGTACAGTGAAGACGAACACACTGTAACAGTTACCAGATGTGGTACGAAGGTTACTTTTGTAAAGATCTTTGTGATTTGAAGCAAGATGCATTCATTAGTAGAACAACAGAATTTCATCAAAACGATCCGGAAACAATTGAAATAATTACCAAATTTTCTGAATGGTAATTCCAACCAAAGTAAGTGAAATTCCAAGTGAGTGTTGGACCGGTATATTGCACCAGTCCCTATTTTAAAATAACAAACTAATTGTACGAATTGATAATTAAGCCATTACCAATAACAGGAGATTCAAATCCTAAATGTTTTATAGATCGTGCTATTAAAAACGCCAGTAATCTTTTGACTACAGGCGTTCCTAAATTTTTGATTCTTCACAACATTGCTGTACATCGCACTCTTGTTGTGAATCCTTTAACTTATCTGTTAAAAATCCAGGTGCCTCCGATACCACCATTATCATTGGGGCCTCCAACAATTGCACTATTACCGTCGCCACTTATTGATACTGCATAACCTTGCCAAGCATTACCTATAGCTCCAGTCCCTACTAATTTATTCCCTAGCTGTTGCCATTCTCCGTTTTTGCGTGTGAAAATCCAGGAAGCTCCTATTGCAACATTATCCCCAAAGCCACCTACGATTGCAGTATTGCCATTACTGCTTAATGAGACTGAAACTCCCTGTTGCACACAATAAGTAATCTGCATAAAATCGGACCCTACTAATTTAGCCCCTTGCTGGCGCCAAACTTCATTTCGGCGCGTAAAAATCCATGAAGCTCCTAAACCGCCATTATCAGTATAACCTCCAACAATTGCAGTATTTCCGTCACCACTTATTGATACTGCATAACCCTGCCCAGCACTACCTACAGCGGCTGCCCCAACTATTTTAGATCCCTGCTGCCTCCACATTCCTTTTGTACGTTCGAACACCCACGAAGCACCAATGCCGCCATCATCCATATATCCCCCAATAATTGCGGTATTGCCATCTCCACTAAGTGATACTCCTACACCTTGCTCAGCATTGCCTATACAACCTTTCCCTACTAATTTATTGCCTTGCTGACGCCATTCTCCATTTTTGCGTGTGAAAATCCAGGAAGCTCCTAAACCGCCATTATCAGTATAACCTCCAACAATTGCAGTATTTCCGTCACCACTTATTGATACTGCATAACCCTGCCCAGCACTACCTACAGCACCTTTCCCCACTAATTTATTCCCTTGCTGGCACCATACTCCATTTTGGCGTGTAAAAATCCAGGCAGCTCCAGCATCACTATTATCGGCATTACCCCCAACAATTGCGGTATTACCGTCGCCACTTATTGATACTGCACAATGTTGCCAAGCATTGCCTATAGCTCCGGTTCCCACTAACTTATTCCCTTGTGGGTGCCATACTCCATTTTTGCGTGTGAAAACCCAGGTGGCTCCAATACCAACATTATCATTAGCGCCTCCAACAATTGCGGTATTACCATCTCCACTAAGTGATACTGCTAAACCTTGCCCGGTACTACCTACAGCACCAGTCCCGACTAACTTATTCCCTTGCTGGACAAATGACAGATTTAGACATTTTAATGTTAAATCGGCACTGCTAACTTTTGCTGCATCTGGATTTGCAACTATTTTCTCCTTCGAACAACTTATGACGAAAAGCGATAATACAACCAGTATTAAGAAAAAGGATGTAAACGTTAGTTTCATAGATAGAAATATTAGCTAAATCGTAAGTAATCACAAACATATAATAAATTACAATCCAAAGAATAATAATATCACTATCAATATATAGACTTAATTAAGATGGAAGTCAACCTTGTCAGGGATTGGAACAACCAAGAGAGCGGAGGAAGTGAAAAGATCGCTCTCAAAAAATAACAGCAATCAATTTCTTTTTAATATTAAGATATAAGATACTCCACATTCTTCGGAGAATAAATGCAGCAAGTTAAGATGTTTATGCGCTACTATTTTTTCACGGAGACTTTTAAATGAACTCCGTAGACAGAGTTAAGATTCCATCCCCCTTTTGCATAGAATTGACCGAATTAAATAAAATAAGGCTTCCACCATTTTTTTTCCGTATTTTTAAAAGAGAATTCTAATCCGCCAAAAAGAAGGGTTGAAGTATCTGCATCTCCTGAAATAAACGGGCTCCATCCTTTTATTTTTTACTGACAGCGGATATATCTGGTCTGTCAAATGAATCGTTGCAAAAGGAGATATTCGATATGCCAACTATATTTACCTGGAATTATTTATCTCTAAGGATTGACTCAGGACGAGGCAAAAACAGGGAAATTTTGCTTAGTATAAATTTGAAAACCTATAGAATCACATGGGCCAGATTGGGTGTGTTTTGTGCTGTTATTTAGTCAGGGTGCCTTTTCAAGTCGACTAGGACTAAACAGGGATCTGCTTGTAAGAGAGATGAAGAAGCCGCTCCAGAAGCATCAGGCTTTACTTCTATGCAATTAGCTCCGCTGAACTTCGTTTCGCACCAATTCGTGGCATTCGTATTAATTCGTGTAATTCGTATCCAATAGAAAACCCCGGACTCAGTTAAGAATCCGGGGTTTGAATAAGTTGGCGGCGGCCTACTCTCCCACTTTACGCAGTACCATCGGCGCTGTCGGGCTTAACTTCTCTGTTCG
>CANJNY010000056.1 GCA_947475715.1 Prolixibacteraceae bacterium | reverse complement strand
CAAACCCCGAAGGGGTAACATGATTATAGCGAAACAGGTAATACAATCATCAATCCAAACCCCGAAGGGGTAACATGATTATAGCAAATCACAGAATATTATCAACCATCAAAACCCTGAAAGGGTGACATGATTATAGCGAATCACAGAATATTATCAACCATCAAAACCCTGAAAGGGTGACATGAATCTAACAAATACTTAATCTTGAATTAGAAAACTTACACTCTCATATTATGAACAAAGAAGAACTTATCGAACTAAAACAGGAAGCCGAAAATCACCTGGTTAATGAGCTTCTTCCATTTTGGACTACCCGGATGATTGACACCCTCAATGGTGGCTACATCACCCATTTTGACAAAGATGGAAAGGATACCGGGGAGGATGAAAAGTCGCTTATTGCCCAGACCAGATGTCTCTTTACAATCTCTTCTGCCCATCGGGCGGGTTATGGCGGAGGTGCCTATGCCGCAATGGCAAGCCATGGGGTTGATTTCCTGATCAATAAAATGTGGGATCAGGTACATGGAGGATTCTTTTGGATGATGGATCGCAAGGGAGAGGTGAAAATCGATCAGAAGATTATCTATGGACATAGTTTCGCGATCTACTCTCTGAGTGAATATACCCTTGCTACAGGTGATCAACGTGGAGTAGAATATGCAGAAAAGGTTTTCGATCTGCTCCAAAAATATTGTGCCGACACAATGTATGGCGGATACTGGGAGATGTTCCACCGCAACTGGACCCTTTGCGGTCCGGGCAGTCAGGGTGGAGACCGCAAGACCCTCGACGTTCATATGCATCTGATGGAGGCGTATACCACCCTTTATGAATGCACGGGCAAAGATGTGCATCGCCGGAAATTACTGGAAGATATCGATCTGCTGGTTAACCGTATAATTCATCCTGTTTATAAAACCGGGATCCCTCAGTTTTTTAAAGACTGGACCGTAGCTCCTCAGATTAAGTTTGATATCATCTGGGGATGGGACAGGTTTTCAGAGGAGGGTGAAAAAGGAAATGCCACGGACAATACCTGCTATGGTCATAATGCCGAATTTGCCCATCTGTTGATTCATGCCCTGAAAATTCTTCAAATAGATCCGAACACCTATTCCGATCTGTTCCGGATTATCTTCGATCATACCGTCGATAATGGAATCGACTGGGAATATGGTGGTGTATTCGTCGAAGGCCCACATTCAGGGGGCGTTTACGACAAGGAGAAGGAGTTCTGGCAACAGGCCGAGGCATTGATCGGATTGCTTGATGGCGTTATTATGTTTGAAGATACAAAATATTGGGATGCCTATAAAAATGTTCACCGGTTTGTTTTAGATAAAGCTGTGAATAAAGGGGTAGGAGAGTGGTATCCTCTGCTATCGCGTAAGGGTGAACCAATCTGGACACATATGGGCCATTCCTGGAAGATCAACTACCATACCGTCAGGGCAATGATTCAAAGTATTATCCGGTTGGATAAGATTCTAAATAAACAGAGTTAACTTCTTCGTGGTTTGAAATGTTGTTAAGCAGACCCGATTAACCAGGGTTTGCAGAACGAGATAATTTCAAGAGTATGTAAGATTTGAATTCGACTTGCCGCGAGCATCTCAAATGATTTTTCTGAATCGACAATATAAGTACTCTGAAAGGGTTCTCCGTCAGGAAACCGATGAATCACGTTGGGTGTCAGCCCACGGTTAACAAACACTTATAATATCCCCGCACTGAAGGGGCTCAACTAGCTATGCGACGACTAATAATTATATACTTTAACTAACAAAAAATGAGATTATCACTAACTACCCTCGACTGGCTGGTTCTAACGGTTATAATGGGAGGGAGCCTTGGATTTGGATTATATATGGCTTATCTCAAAAAAGCGGGACAGAACAGCACCAATTTCTTTCTCGGAGGCAGATCGATGAAATGGCCCATCGTGGGTGCTTCGATGTTCGCAACCAACATCGGGGCTGAGCACCTTGTGGGATTATCGGGCGATTCATACCGTTATGGCCTTTCTGCAGGTTCTGTCGAACTGACCTGCGCAATAACCCTCGGCTTTGCCTGCGCCATTCTGTTCCCTTATTACATGAAAAATAAGATATACACGATTCCTGAGTTCCTCGAATTGCGGTATAACCGGCGCGCCCGAACATTCTTTTCCGGATTAATGCTCATTATTAGTATAATGACTAAACTTGCATTTACCCTCTTTGCTGGGGCGCTTGTAATGAACAGCATTTTGGGATGGAACGTTATGACTACGGTATTCTATATCGGAATGGCGGTTGCTGTTTTTACGATGATCGGAGGATTTACAGCAGTGGCCTATTCGGATGCTATCCAGGTAATCGTTATGATCGGTGGTTCGGCCATTATGCTTTTTATTGGACTCGATAAAGTCGGGGGATGGGATGGACTGATGACCAAAGTCCCCGAAATGATGACAATTTCAAAACCTTTTGATGATCCGGTTTATCCATTCTGGGGAATCCTGGCCACCGCATTTTATGCAGGTATTTTCTATTGGGGTATCGATCAGGTTAATGTTCAGCGTGTCCTTGCTGCACCTGATCTTAAAAACGCCCGATGGGGAGCCATGTTCGCAACACTGCTGAAGCTTCTGCCTATCTTTATTTTTGCCTTGCCGGGTGTAATTGCCTATGCTTTGTTCCCTGGTGAATTACAGGGTGAAGAGACCAAGCAGACGTTTGTCCTTTTACTGAATAAACTTTTACCATCAGGAATCCGGGGATTGCTTTTGGCCTCCTTAATGGCGGCATTGGTAACCTCGTTGATTGCTGTTCTAAATTCTGTTTCTACACTCGTTGTGCGTGATTTTATTGTTGAGTTCAATCCCAATTTCCCCGAAAATAAGCAGGTCAGATTAGGCCGTTTAATTATATTGATAGTTAGTTTTCTGGGAATCGGTGCGGCCTATCTTGTTTATAAAAATGAGGAGGGATTATATAAATATTTGCAGACAATTACCGCTTATCTGATTATTCCGGTGTTCCCGGCAATCTTCTTTGGTATTGTGAGTAAGAAGGTGACACTCAAGGGGGCTGCTGCCTCGGTGATTTTTGGAATAGTATTGGCTACAATCTTCGTTATTGATCAGGTGGTGGCGCCTGAAACGGCAAAGGAGCTGTTCCCGATTCTTCACCATAAGCTGACTTTTAACTTTGGCTACCGGGGACTTTATGCCGAAATATTAATCACTGCACTCTTGTTTGCTGTTTCTGCATTTACAGAAAAAACATCCCCCGAAAAGCTTGAAAAAACAACGATTAATTATTCAAAGGGAATCTCTAAATTCGAAGGAATTACCGACTGGCGATTGCATTGGGGTGTCCTGGCTTCAATCACGTTATTTTTATATATCTGGCTGAGTTGATTTAGATACTAGGCCTTGATTTGTATAAACTGAAATTGAACCCGCTTCGGGGTTCAGATTAACGCATGTTCTAAATCCTCCGGTTTTACCGGAGGTCATTAACATTAATCCCCGATTCCGGGGATTGGAATTTATTGGGTTAAACCCTGGTCAAGGTTGAATATTTTTTACCATAGGTGGGAACCGGAGGTAAACGATACAAGCGTGATCATAACCCGGAACGGGTTGAATGTATAGTACTAATATTAATATAGTCTAATTTGAATTTTTAAAATCAAAGCTTCTTGAAATTATGAAAAAAATTGCTGTTTTATTCTTCATCGCGTTGATGATTGGTTTTTCCGGACTGGTTGAGGCCAAACCAAAATGGATCTCCCTGTTAATGGTAAAGACCTCACCGGTCATTTTGCAATTCAGGGGCATAATCCGGGTATGAGAGTTGAGGCAAAGGATCTGTTTTATAAGAGTTTGGATAAGAAAAAATAAATAAAGCCAGTATATTATGAAATGAGAGCCTGACTCTGGTAGAATCTTCCAAACAGGAGCATCTATCAATGTCAGGCTTTTCTAAATAGGAGATTGCTTCGTCGCTCATAATATTCTTCATTGCAAGAAAAATCATTGACGAGCTCCTCGCAAAGACAAACTAATTAATTACTAGAGAGATGGGAGAGGGGAGTATTGGCGGCTGTCATTGCGAGGAGAATCTCTGACTTAAATGTTCCGAAGGAACCAGACAGGTCTGGTGCGACGAAGCATTCTCATGATTGAAGAAGGCACTTATTCATAGTATTTATTGAAATGAATTATAACGGAGTAATATACTGAGCTTATCGTAGAGCATCTCCTCTCATTTTTAATTCCATATGACATATTAACACATTCTCCCATTCCCAATCCGTCGAATTTAATAATTAGTTAATATTCTATCTGAAATAATTAAATAATAAGAAGTTAAACGCACCTCAATGATGTTTCTTTGTTTTCTCGATTAATTATCCCTCAAAATGAGAAACGTTTCTATTCTACCCTTTTTATTCCTGGCAATATTGATCTCAATGGCAGGATGCAAATTAAACCGCTCAGAAGCCTCTGTTGAGATTACCAATAAAAATGGACAACCCATTTACCAGGATTCCCCTTATTTACAACCGATCAGTATAAAATATTATTTCAATCCTTCTCAACAACTGTCTAAATTGGCTGAGATTTCTGCCAATCGTGACGGGCAGATCCGGATATTGTCAGACTCAGGAATAATCGTTCCTGATAATGGAACACTGTTTTATTCCGGAAAATTAATCCGTGATATTTCGTATCCCCCAATATTTCCTAAAAAGATCGCTGCTATCGGTACTTACAGAAACCAGACTCTCTACCTGGATAATAAACAGCTTTTCAGTAATGCCTGGGCCGGAAAAATACAACTCGGGCATGAATTGCCTGAGGCCTCGGTGTTCGATGCCGGAGAGGATTTCCACTTTCTGATTTCAGACGGAGAAAAAATGGTTTATCTCGATCAGTCAGGGAATAAACAGTGGTCAGGCACTTTAAAGGGGGTTCGTCAGATTCAGTACCTGCCGATAAAAAAAACGTTCCTGATTGTAACCTCCGATGTGGTTGCAGAATATACTCCCGGGCAACCAGGTTTGAATATTCGCTACGAAGGCTCCGGTATCACATGCGCAACTTCAATTGCAAAGGGTAATGATATTGTTATCGGAACTACTTCAGGTTACCTTTGGCTTTATGATAAAAGATTAATATCAGCCTTGCCGTGTAAAGAAATTACAGTTATAAAAGAAGTTGATGGACAGCTATGGTTTGGATCGGCGAACGGCGCTTTTTATTTGAATTCTAAGGGTAAATATAACTACTTTGCCGGAGAGCGCTGGCTTCCGGGTAATCATGTAACTGCCCTTGAACCCGGACCCGATAAAAGCATTTTAATCCTTACCGACAAAGGACTTGGACAACTCTCTTTTAAAGCCATCTCCCTTGAAGAGAAAGCCCTCTTTTATGAAAAACAGGTTAGAGAAAAGAATATCCGTTATGGGTTTAACTGCAGCTCGGTTGGAATTCCTGATGGTTATTCCACAGGAAGGACAGCAAACCAGCCCAGTGATAATCTCTGGACCGGGATGTACCTGGCTGCAGAACTTTTCAGGTTCAAGGTAACGGGCTCCGAAGAGGCAAAGCAAAATGCATACGAAGCCTTTGAGGCCATGGAACGGCTTCATACTGTGACCAATATCCCGGGTCTGTTTGCCAGAAGTTTTGAACGGGATTATAAGGTTGAAAATACCAAGGGTGCCGACTGGAAGAAGAAAGAGCTTCTCTCGGGTAGTCCGGCAAGTCTTTGGCTTCAGGCTGCAGATCATCCCAATTGGACCTGGCGCTCTACCGCAAGCAGTGATCAGACAGTGGGTCAGATTTTTGCACTGACCATGATCCTTGAACTTTCTGATGATCCCCAATGGAAAGCCAGAGCCCTTAAATGCCTGGATAACCTGATGGGTTACATCGTGAAAAACGACCTTTATATCATTGATGTAGATGGTGAGCCAACTATGTGGGGAAAATGGAATCCTGACTATGTAAATAAGTTTCCGGTCAATGTGGGAGACCGGAAAATAACCTCCTCAAATATTATCGCCATGCTTCAGACAGCTTATCACTTTACAGGAAAGGAGATTTACAAGAATAAAGCGAGTGAATTGATGACCAAATTCGGTTACCTCGAAAATCTGACCCGCCCATTTTCCCGGATTGGACCAAATGGCACCGATGAGTTGAGCAAAGTTCTGTCTGAAGAGTGGAATCATTCGGATGACGAGATGTATTTTCTTGCCTATTGGGGTTTATATCCCTATTCGCTTTCGGCCAATTTAGCTACAAAATTTAAGGCTGCAATTAAAGATCATTGGGAGATTGAACGTCCGGAAGGAAATGCGTTGTGGAATTTCACATACGCCATGACCGGTGCCAGAGATTTTGATCTGGCTGCCTCTGTCGATTTCCTCAAACAATATCCGATGGATATGCGAAACTGGGCCATGCATAACTCTCACAGGGATGATATCGAACAGATTGCTCCCAATTTCAGAGGGCAAACTACACGGGAGAGACTATCATTGAGTGAAATTCCAATCTACAGACATAACGGCCAAATTTTTAATCTTGACTCCTCAGGCGATGGTAAAGCATTGGTCAGCGCAGGAGATACCTGGCTTTTACCTTACTGGATGGGACGATATTTAGGGGTTATTTCTGCTCCGGTAAAAATAAACTAATGTGACAAATTCGGCAATTTGATAATTCGGCAATTTGGCAATTCGATAATGTGAGAATAGAACACTGTGACTATTTGATAATGAGATAAAATATAAATTTTCGAATATCTATACTATGAAAAAATTAAATTTTCTACTTCTTTTGTTTTTGCTCATGAGCCTGATTTCGAATGCACAGGAGAAATATGCCATCGGAATGTTTCACTTCAATCTTCAGTACGTAGCTGGCGATTTCAAGATTGAAAGTAAGATTATCCGGAATTCGGTCTATCCCGTACTTCAGTTTTTCGAGAAAAACCCTCAGTATAAGTCAGACATTGAAATCCAGGGTTATGCCATCGAAACCTTTGCCGAAGAACATCCTGAAGTTCTGGCACTGCTGAAAAAACTCGTAAACAAAGGGCAGATCGAACTGGTGATCGCCCATTATTCCGATCAGTTCTTTATTGCCTATCCCGCACTCGATCTGCAGAAGTCAATAGAGATCTCAGATCAGATCCTTGCTGAGAACGGAATAAAGCGGTCACGGGTCTTTTTTGGTCAGGAAATTCAGTGGACTCCCGCTTATGCGAGTGTGTTAAAGGATAAATACGACCTTGTTGTTACCAGTTCCGATCCGCATGGTCATTACCGGGGAGCAACACTTCCACTGGTAAATGTCACCTATGGAGATGATCATATCCTGGGTTTAATCGGGGCCGGTGAAAATAAACTGGATGGTCTGACGTGGGATTTTGCTTTTCTGGATGATGGAGAGGTCTTCAATACCCTTGATTACAACAGCGATTTTAATATTGTACCGGAGCAGGAGAAGAAAAGTATTGATAATTTTAAACGGCTTCAAAAAGAGGGTTATAAGTTCGTTACGATGACCGAACTGGCCAATAAAATTAAGAATTTGAAAGGGTATAAGATTCCCGATTATCCGTTTGTTCCTGAGGGAACCTGGAATATGTCGGTTTGCGGCCCCTTCATGTGGATGGGGAGGCAACGAACAGGGATTGAAAAAGACGGACTTACAAGGGCGGCCTCTTACCAGTTGCGGGGAGTTGTCCTTTTGGCCGAAAAGCTGGTTGATTTTGCAGCATCAAAGGGGTTTGATGTGTCCACACTTCGGAAAATGATTCAGGAGGCCTGGAAACACCTCCTCCTGTCTGAAGTTTCAGATTCCAGCGGCTGGTCACCATGGCTGGTCGAGGTTCAATATACCGATAATGAGGTGGCCAATGCCGAACTGATTATTAAAGAGGTGATGAAATCATTAAAAGAGCTGCTTCCTGTGGATGATAAGAATTACCTGGTTAATACAAAAACAGGCCTGGTTGAACAACTGATTATTCCAAAATCCTATCCCATAGAAGTGGGGATCCTTCCTGTCCCATTTGTAGTCAGAGCCGAAAAGTCGGTGAGCAGCGTTAAAAAAATTAATGAAAATTTGTATCGTCTTGATATAAAAGGGGAACGTCCTGCGGATGGCGCTGTTGAAATTCTCTTTGATACACCTGCCAGCGGACTTTTCTATTCAGCCGGTTCCGGGGAAGAGATTGCCGTCGAGATTCCAACTGATCTGAAGAATGATCCTGCCTTTACCCTTTCAAATGGATTCGTCTACCTCAATAATGGCTATAGCCTCATTAAAGATTGTTCGGTAGAGCATATCGCTGCAACCTGGAAGATGAAGGAACAAAAGCTTCTCTTCCGCGAAGAACTCAATCCCAATAACCCCGAGATGAACATGCGTTTCTACCTGGTAAAGGGAACTGCCAATGATGGATTAAAATTTGCCAACAAGTTAAATACCTGGCCTTCTTATAAGGTCACCTTTTCAAAGTCGGGAATCAGCTATTCAAAGGTATTGCCGGAGTCATTGTAAATTTTAGACCAGATGCTTGTTATCGCTAATTCAAATTACAGGAAAGAGTTCAGGTCCGTTTACACCATTAGCTGAATACCACGCAGTGGTTTAAAATGAATAACCCCCGGTGAAGCTTGCGGAACCGGGGGTAAACAGCACAACTAAAATAACAACCCCGAAGTGGGTTGAACTATTGATTGAGCGATTAGCCCTTATGGTTAAAATGATTGTGATAATTTCCAAATAAGTATTTGAATATGGTCAACATATTGAATTCCTGAATAATTATGACTGTTTTCTTTGTTTGCATAGCACTTACCCTCTCAGCCAAAGAATATAACATCACCTCCTTTGGAGCCAAATCAGACACATCTTTCCTTAGTACCAAGGCAATCCAGTCGGCAATAGACGAGTGCAGTAAAAACAGTGGAGGGAAAGTCGTTATCCCGTCTGGAATTTATCTGACGGGGACCATCTATTTTAGAAGTAACGTAACGATTTATTTGGAGAAGGGGGCAACCCTTTACGGAAGTACCCATTTATCCGATTACCCGGTGAACCTGCCGGACTATACCTTTTTCAGAAAGGGAGAGGTCAAACGTGCCTTGATCTATGCAGAAAATTGCTCTGATATCGCAATTGAAGGTGAGGGAACCATAAACGGACAAGGGGGATTTTTTGGGCCAGGAAGTGGTTCAAAGGCAGATTCCTATTCCGTAAGGCCTTACCTGATCTGGATGATTCAATGCCGCAATATCCGGACAGAGGGTATCAAACTGCGTAATTCGGCTTTGTGGATGCAGCATTACCTGGCATGTGATCAGTTGTATATTCATAACATCGATGTTTTTAACCACTGCAATAAGAACAACGATATGATTGATGTGGATGGATGTCATGATGTCCGTATATCCGATATTGTGGGTGACTCGGATGATGATGGAATAACACTTAAGAGCACCTCCGGGCGCGGGAACGAAAATATTGTGATTACCAATTGCGTGCTAAGCAGCCATTGCAATGCTTTGAAGATGGGAACCGAATCAAATACAGGGTTTAAAAATGTCACGATCTCTAACATCGTTATCCGACCTTCAAAAGTAACCGATCATTCGATCGAAGGGACACCCAAAGGACATACAGGAATTGCCCTGGAGGAGGTTGACGGTGGCATCCTGGATGGAGTGGTGATCTCCAACATCCGCATTGACGGACCCAACTGCCCGATTTTTATCCGGTTAGGAAACCGGAACCGTACCTATTTTGATGGACAGAAGATTGATAAAGCCGGAATTTTGCAAAATGTTACCATCAGTAATATTATTGCAACCGGCGCGTCGAAGACAGGTTGCTCGATAACCGGAACTGCAACTTCTCCCGTCCGAAATATTACGTTAAGCCATATCTCGCTGGAATTCGAAGGAGGTGGTACGAGAGGCGATCTGGAGCGTGAAATCCCTGAAATGGACAAGTCTTATCCTGAAGCGGATATGTTTGATATTTTGCCTTCTTACGGGTTTTTTATTCGTCATGCTCAAAATATCACATTTACAGATATTCAGCTTAAAACGAAAGATTCCGATTTGAGACCTGCTATTTATTGCTCAGATGTTCAGGTTGCCGACTTTGATAACCTTAGTTTGGTTAGTGGCTCAGTGAATAATTCTGATATTTGCCTTGAGAATTCAAATGAAATCCGAATCAGCAAATGCCGCATTGAGGGAAAATCAAATAGCCTGGTGAATTTAAAGGGTGAAGCCAACTCTAACATCACCTTATTCAATAACGATCTTACGAATATCAAATTGCTATTTGTACCAGCTCAAAGTGCGGATCACCGGATCAGGGAATTCGGTAATGTGAAGTGAGAATTTTTCTGTGATTATTGAAAAATTTAAAGGAGCAGAGCACTGTATATATTTGTAGAACTGAAATAAAAAAATATTTTCTAAAAATCTTGCGGGACTCTGTACATTTTTCAATTGGAGTAATTTCTAAATTTATTACTTTAGTAATGGTCTTAAAATCATACTATTAATGCAGCAAAAAAGGAAGATGCTGCTTATACATTTATTCGGATATCAAAATTTTGGCCAGTTGCCAGCCCCCAGCCGCCAGTTGCCAGTTGCCAACCGCCAGCCGCCAGCTATTTTCCCGGCTTTGATTTTTTCACCTTATCCATCATCTCCTTGAATGAAATTCCATCAATAATCAGATCATTCACAAAAAACTGATTCTCCCTGATTTTAACGCTCAGATAATTTACTTTTAAGGAGTCACTTAGCCCATTCTTTAGGATCGATTCAATCTCTTTTGGGCTGGTATCTTTGAAATAATACATATTAAACGGATATTCCAGATGAAGGGTGGTGGTATCTTTCCAGTGTACCCAGGTTTTGGCGCGGATCCATTCAATACTATTTTGAGGTTTGGTTTTTGTTGCCGATTCAATTTTGGCAAATCCTGCGCTGTCGTGTGTCAATAAAACATAGGCGCTCTGAAAGTTCTCCCACTCCTTTTTGTCCGCGATTTTAATCTGATCCTCCTCAAACTTTAGCCAGATATATTTTCCCCGTATGGAGGCACCGGCCCAATTATTATCCGATTTGGCCTTGGAGTCAATCTTAAATTTATATTCGACCCCCGTTTCAGCAAATTTGGGTTGCTCACTGATCATCTGCCATGGAACAAAAAGCTGCGCGAGGGCAACAACGATAAAGGCGCTGAATAGTAATTTTCTAGACTTCATGATTATTTCTTTTTTTGATCATTAACCAATTAGCCACAAAAAAACCGATGCCTACAAGGACAAAAAGGGTTCCTTTTAGAACAAAGGTTAGATCGCTATCGAATGAGCGGCACACTACCAGCAATGCAATAACGAGCATTCCTGTGTTTATGACCCCGAGGTGACTCTTTTTTGAGCCTGTTCTGAGCATTAAGATTCCCAAAGCAAATACAAGCAGGTTAACCAGTATAACTGCCAGCTGAACATCCTGTTTTCCGAGTATGAAAATGAATAAAAATAACAGGAAAACGATATTATTCAGATTCCATTTAGTCAGTTTCATCACTTTGACCTGTTGAAATAACAACAGACAAGCAGCTATAAATAAGATAGTAATAGCAATAAATTCAGGTGCAATAAGCAGATTGCTGATTTGGAAATTGGCAACCGCCATATCCTTCCAGTTTGATTTAAAGGACATGATCAACAACAAAATTACTGTTCCAATAAAACCAAACAGGAGATAACCATTGGATATCAGGATCTTACTTCGGAATGTTGCACTGTTTCCTATCATGTAAAAGATTCCAAACATGATCATATAGCCCGGATACATCAGGATTTTCAGCTCATGTGACAAGTATCCCAGAGTCATGGTCAGAACAAAGGGGATCATCCAGTGATGAATGATAATCAGAATATTCTCAGGCATCTTTTTATATTGCAGATAGTATCGGGGTATTGGGATTAAAAGAAGCAGCCAGTAGACATACTCCTCAAAAGGGTAGGAGAGGTTGTACCTTGCTGCCGGACAGTATATCATAATACTAAAAAGGTAAACCAGTGAGACTGCTGAAGAGTCCATTAAATAGATTAAAGGGACCGTTAGAAGCATCCAGGTGAGCATAAAGGAGCTCATCTCGCCGTTGATATGATAAATCTGACTCACCAGCGAAATACTGGCACCCACGGCAAAGAAAAGGATCAGGGCTGTACTCTCGCGCCATACTATCTTTTGTGGCATCTTAAGCAGGACATAGCCGCAAAGGAACTGCGGGACAAGAATCAGAAGGAATGCGCAGATTGTTTGTATTGATTGTGGCAGCTCTTCCCATTGGTTGGCCACGATAAACATGATACCGATACCCACAAGCAGTGCTCCCAGTATGCCAAAGATTAGCAGTTGCCGGTTGGGTGAAGCTACCTGTTTTCGTTTGTAGAATTCAGTGATTTGTTGGGCAGTGTCGGAGGAGATGATGTTGGCACTTACAAGTTCGGGGAGATCTTTTTGCAGGCTCATATTGAAATGGTTTTAATTGGATTAAAATCAAAACATAACCAAATATACATATAAATAAAATAATTAATAAACGTAGCAGGGATTTATGCTTATTTTTTTAAAAAAAACTGTTCTATAAAGAAGAAGCCGGCAAACGACTTGCCGGCTTCTTCTTTAAAAATTAAATGTCAATCCTTTCCCAAAAGCCAGTTTTGCTTCCCGGTTAACAGATTATAATCCCGCAGGATTTGTTGTAATTGCAGCTTCAAAATATTTTGTTGGCCACCCATATTGATTGGCAATTGAACCAATGCTCGCTCCTCCCTGAAATAGGTCATACTTGAGATTAATAATCGGGAATGCACCGCTGTTGTCAATTGTCCCACTACCAGATATGGAATATTCATCCTGTACTGCACCATTGTATTTTGTAATGCAATATTTCTGCAGAGGGATAGTAATTGTGCTGCCGGAAGTGGTATATTTAAAGGTGCCACCCGAAATAATCACCTCACCCCACCACTCTAACATCCAACCTTTAACTACCCCTGTCATTGTTTTATCTGTACAGGTTGCAGTAGAGGTAATCTGACTGGGAAAATCAGCATCTGTTCCAATCCAGGTTAAGATTGCCGGTGTAATATTCTCCACATTCTTGGTTATGGTATATACGGCACCCTCTTTTTTAATGATGGCAAGATTGGTACTGTATAGTTCGCAAGGGTTTGCATTATTCATCGCCTTTGGAAAATCCAACGTTTTGTTAATCATTCCCAATTGGTCAAACTGAAGCGTAAAACTTAAGTTTACAACTTTATTAAAATCACCTGCATTGATTGTAGAACCAAGGTCTACAGCCAGGATATAATCTCCGTCTGGTAAAGTACCGAAATCGGAAAACGATTCGTCAGCATATCCATCATCGATGACCGCTACCTGAGAATTATCTTTCTTGTCCAAAATCAGGAATCTCAGATCTACAACTTTGTCTGCAACCAGATCAAGCCCGATTTGACTTTTGATATCAGTTGTGCAGGTTAGTGCGATTGACAAGTCTGGATTTGTACCGTTTACGGCTGTAAATGACCAGGTCTCAGATTTTGTTTTAACCATTCTGCTGTCAGTAACTTCAACATTCCAATAATAGGTGTTTCCATCACTAACAGGAACCGAAATGGTTTGAGCCGTAACACCACTTTGAAACAATGGTGGGTTAGATTTTGTGCCAAAATAAACTTTCCATGATGCTGCTTCATTTTGCTTATTGGTAGAGCTCCAGCTTAGATTTACCGCAGACCCGCTAAACAATACAGTTCCATCGGCACGCACAACAGGCGCACTTGATGTTGGTTGGGTAAAGGCACCATAAACTGGAATAGCAATGGTACTCTCTTTGGTACAACTTTGAAATGTAAAGACAGCCATTGTTATGGATATCAGTACTAATAAAATATAGTTTCTTTTCATATTTATTTTTCGTTATTGATAAAACAATTATCAAATTATGGTACCCTGGTAAGAACTTCGTAAGCAATACGATTTGCTGCTGCATTATAAAATGCGTTCAAAACAAACGTTTGGGTCACCGGATTGTAATAGTTTACATCCTGCGTTACAGGAATTGGAATCTGGGCCGCGGCTCCTGTAAATGTTGCATACTGCCCTTGACCTGACGATATTTTGTCGTTAGTCGAAGGATCTATAACAGTAACATTAACCTTATAACAAGTGGTACCTCCAACCATAATTGTATTGGTTGTAACTTCAATAATCATATCGTAAGGATATTCACCAAATCCTGATTTTCTGATTGTTTTGCAATCAACGGTTGAAGCTGTTTCAGTTTTGTCAACGGTAAAAATCCCTAAACTTGGGTGTTTCCGATAGCCCACACAATGGTAATCTCCTGCAAATGGATTTGATATTGGTAATGCAAGTAAATAGGTCTTCATATTTCCGGCGATTAACAGATCTTTTCCTGAAGCTGTTTTAGCAGAGGTTATTGAAACTGCTGAGATATAATTATCACACGCATTTAGTGTCTCTGCCCCCCATACTTTTACCGAAACAGATCCCGTGCGTGTCCCTTTAGGGATTACGACAGATTGAGTCATAACCTGAACATTTGGGAATACCTTAAAACTCTTGGCATGATCAGTATTGTATTGAGCAACTGCCGCCGGATCAGGGCCCAGGGTAACGGTAATATCCTCTGTTGGAAGAGCATCAGTGGCGATGTTAAGCGCAAAAGAGTATTGTACATCTCCAGCTACCGGTTGAAGTGATTTTTGCTGTAAGGTATAGGTAGGAATTGTTGCGTATGCTTTACCTGCTAACTCATCTACCCAGTAATCGCCCACGTTATCCTTTAAACAAGATACCAGCAGTAAAATTCCTGCAAGGAACGTTATAAATAATGTTATTTTATTTTTCATACTTTAATTTTTTAATAAGAATGAATAGATGATTAGCGGTTTTGCCAGAATATCTTTGAACTAAAGGCATCAATCACACCAACGGCAACCACGTTATCATTGTTTACCGAGATCTCACGTTGCGGATACAGTAAGCGAACAGGAGGTTTTTCGTTGGCTTTATTTGCATCTTCAGTAAAATGGATAAAACTAGGGATCCCGCTTCTTCTGAAGTCGGTCCAGATCTCAACAGGAGCAACGCCATTTAGTGAAGCCCATTTTTGGGTTAAGATCAGAACAAGTTTATCGGGAGCCAGATCATAGTTTACAGTATATTTCTGTTGACCAAGAAAAGTTGCGGCATCCCCTTCAGATAATCCCATATGGATAAATGATTGGGTTATCGCTGCATCATACAAGGTTTTAGGATCACCTGTAGTAAATCCCCGAAAAGCAGCTTCTGCCTGAATAAATAAGCTTTCAAAATCGGTCAGAATTGGAGCCGACTCAGTCGGGGTTCCTATCATATAACCTGCTTCATCAGCCTTATACCCCAGTTTTGAGGATGCACTTGGAACAAGGGCCGGATGCACATCAGGATTCTGACCAAGGTAATTGCCTGCAAATGAAGACCCACTATAGGGGAGGTAGAAACGTCCCAGACGAGGATCGTTATTGGCTGCTAAAAACTCTACACCATCTTTCCCTGCAAAATAATATCCGGATGCATCAGATTGACCAGTAGCACTTGCTGTGTAGAAAACTTCATAGAAAGGATTCATCTTGGAATCAGATTCCAGGAACCCCGGATTAACCATTGCACCTTCGCCTGCTCCAAGGTATCCGATACCGGCAGTCTTGGCAATTGCACCTTTAATATAGGTTTCACGACCAGCCATTCCTGACTGGTGAACAAGAATTCTTAATTTAAGTGTATTTGCAAATTTTGCCCAAAGAGCAACATTGCCGCCGAACATCACATCACTCGTTCCGCTGATCTCCGTAGCATCAACAGGTAGACCCTCAATAAGCGCTATAGCTGCATCAAGTTTGACAATTAAATCCTCGTAAATCGCCTTTTGATCATCATATTTAGGTTTCAGAACTCCATCTGTCGCACTAAATGCCTCAGAATAAGGTACATTACCCCAGCAATCAACGAGATTCTGCATAATATAGGCTTTCATAATCATCCCTATAGCCAGGTATCCGGCATCTTTTGGATCTTTTGCGGCCTTTTCAATTTCTGTTAAGTTCTGGCCGATTGTATAAAGGACTGAGAAAGCGCCTGAATAAGAGCTGTTTAATAACCGATATTGCATTAAGCTTGTCGGTTGTGAATAACCCTGACTAATTGACCATAAACCATGCCAGAGGTAAACAAATTCAAAATTCCTCGGATTGTCCATCACTTTGACAAGTGTAGTCAAAGCTGCAGGTAAGAGTAGCTGCGGCGGAACCGCTGATGCACTGTTTGGATTCACCTCATTTACTGAGAGAAATTTGGAGCAGGAACTTCCTAAAAGTACCAATGAAACCAACAGGGTTAATATTATTTTATTCATCGTAGTTGAATTTAAATTTTTAGAAAGTAAGTTTCACACTAAAACCAAATAACCTGGTTGGTGGAGTCTGGTACTCATTCGTTAGACCAACTGCATTACTGGTTGGTAGTGAATTATTAAACTCAGGATCTGCCCAACCGTTTGTTTTAGGACGTAACATCAACAAGTTTCTGCCTACCAGACCTACCTGGGCATTCTTGATTATATTCGCACCAAAAATGCGGTCAACCGGAATATCATAGGTTAAAGCCACCTCTCTAAGCTTCCAAAAAGCTGCACTGGTAACGTAAGCTCGCTGTGTATTGTAATAGTCCGAGTTGTTCCAGAATCCACGACCTGTATTTGCAACAAGGGCCGTAGTATTGGCGGTGTAAACTCCTGACGATGTCTCAATCACAGATCCAGGTATAATGTAGGACTGACGACCGTTTTGAGCCGAATGCAACGACATACCTGAAAAGTCAAGTGCACTACCTACTTGATTGTAAATAACATTCCCTCCGCGGTACTCTGCCACAGCTGATAATTTAAACCCTTTATAGGTAATATCCGTGGCTACACCAAGGATGTGATTTGGGTTACCATGTCCCATTGGAACAATTGCAGTTTGTTTTGCAGGAAGACCTGTTAGTTTGTCTACAATAATATGTCCCATCGGATCCCTTTGGACATCTGTTACCTTAATATTAGGGAATTGCTCCCCAACAGTTGCGTAAGATACATCCCCGATCGGAATCTCATCTAATCCGGGAAGTATGGAGACAACCTTTGATTCAGTAAATGAATAGTTAAAACTACCGTTCCAGCGAACATCCCCAATTTTTAGAATAGGGGTGAATTTCATGTCAACCTCAATACCCTTATTATCTAACTCTCCTGCATTGATTAATGCACTGTAAAATCCTGTTGAAGCAGAGATTGTTGCAGGTATTGTTTGATCTTTAGTTTTTGTTGTATAAACGTTGGTTTCAAGGTGAATTTTATTTTTCAGGAAACTCATCTCCGCACCAAGTTCAATTTCTGTGGTTTGCTCCGGTTTCAGTTTTGGATTGCTCAGGGTAGAGCTCAGCGCAAAGCCGGAAATTCCTCCATATGGAAATCCTGCTGCAGCAGGATAGGAAGGAAGTGTTCCGTACCAGTCATTCAAAGCAATCTGCCCTGTTTGAGACCACCCTGCTCTTACTTTTAAAAACGAGAGAACCTGATTGGCAATTATCGATGGAAACATATCCGAAATCACAAAACTCGCGTCTGCTGAAGGATAGAAAAAAGAACGGTTGGCTTTGGTCAATCTCGAATCCCAATCATTACGACTGGCAAGATGAAGGTAAGCATATTGCTTATACCCAAGTGTAACATCAGCAAACACACCTACTGAATTACGTTCAAGTGTATATTGCCCAACTGTAGCCTCTCCCGTCCGATTACTTACATTGTAAAAATTAGGAATAACCAGTCCACCGGCATATTCATATTGAGATTCATTTTTCTGTGAGTAAAGTGAGGCACCTGCAATACCTTTGAACGTAAACTCACCAAACTTTTGATCTACTGTGGCCAGGAAATCATTGTTAAGAATCATTGTTTGCCTCATTTGGTCGCTCGAGAAGCCAGGATAATGCCTTCCAACACTTGATGCAGTGTTCCCGGCACTCCAAGGGTCAGTTGCACTATAGGCGCTGAAATTAGCCTCGTCTTTGTAGTTGTGATTTGTTGATGAATTAAAGGTTATACCTGTCCGGTTTGATAAATCCAACCATTTTACCGGTTTGAAAGATAAACTAACAGAACCCAGTACATCATTCTTAGTCTCATTGTTCCTGGCGTGATGCAACTGCCAGTAAGGATTGAAATAATAACCATTGTAATAACCATCCAGCGTTGCAAAAGGATTGTTGTCAATATCTTTATATTGAGTGATTGGCACCTGTGGCGGAGCATTTAAAACTTGCCAGTATACCGGGCGCCCCTGATTGAAGTCACCTCCTGAAGTACTGGTCTTTGTCTGGGTAAAACTGATCGTATAATCCGCAGTAAACTTACCGTAAGTTTTACCTGCAGCCATACGCGCTCCGGTTCTGCGATTAGTATCATAAGGAACAGTCCCACTTGTTTTCACATCCTGAACCGAGAGGTAGAAATGATTATTCGCATCGCCACTGCTCACCGAAATATCATTTTGCTGGGTTAAACCAACGTTGAAGAAATTTTTCTTCTGGTTTTTTATTGGACTGTATGGAACCATCTGATATGAACCATCAACCAATTTCCCTCCAAGAATTACCATCTGTCCGTTAAATTCAGGTCCATAGCTCTGGTTTTCATACGAGGTATAAGGATCTGTATTGCGATCGGGACCCAGCCACATGGTATAGTTAGGATCATTCCCTGAAACAGTTTCACCCGATCCCGAACCAAATCGGGTCTGTAGATCCGGCATATAGGATATTTGTTCAAAGGTGGTCACATTACTTATCTTAACAGACATCTTCCCTTTATCACCCCTTTTGGTAGTTACAATCACTACCCCGTTCGAGGCATCATTCCCATAAAGAGCAGCTGCCGAAGCACCCTTTAAAACGTTGATGTTATCAATGTCATTTGGATTTACTGAATTCAGATAAGTGGCACTTACCGGAACACCGTCTAATACAACTAATGCCTGATTGGAAGCCAAAAAGTGACGGTTGCCTCTTAAGGTAATCTTGGTGTCAGGATTTACTCCATTATTGATGGTGTTTATCTGAAGCCCGGAAACTTTAGCGACCATGCCGTTCATAACATTTGAAATTCCGGTCTGCGTCAACTCTTCATTGGTAATCCTGGCTGTAGCAACACCCATCTCCTTTGGTTTCCTTTTAATCCCAAAAGCGGTAACTATAACTTCATCAACCGAAATACTTTCGTCTTTCAATTTGATGTCATAAGTGTTTGCTGTGGTAATCGGCACTTCAGACGAAGTCATCCCCACAAAGGAGACCATCAGTGCCTTTGCATTTTCGGGAACTTTCAAGACGAACTTCCCCTCCATGTCTGTGACAGTTCCCAGCGTAGTTCCTTTTACGATGACCGAAGCTCCCGGAATGGAACTTCCATCGCCGCCGGAAGTCACAACACCAGAGAGTTCCCTGGTCTGTGCAAATACTACTTGCAATCCTATGAACCCTAGAAATGCAAGCAACAGCGAAATTTTCTTCATAGACTAAAATTTAAGGTGTAACAAAAATTAATTATAATTATCTTATTTATAATATTTAATTAAAACATTCACCTTTTTTATCCTGCGATAAAAACAGTAAATCTTTTGAAATCGGTAACGCTTAAAGCTCTCTTGGGTCTGGCATGACAGATTTTGTGGTAATCTGCTAACACTATTCGTTGAGATGTTAAAAATTGTTACGTCATGCAAATATATTTAAAGAAAAATATTCTGCAATGATATTGTAACAAGCTTTTGATAATTTATTATTTAAATTAGGTGATATTTGTCATGTTTTTAAGGATCAGCTGTTTGTGCACTGCCTCTATTGTGTTAATTATCTGATAAATAGGTAGTCGTTATTTTTTTTACACAAAATTATTTAGAATGATTAAAAATTATTTACAGAATAATCAATAATTGTTCCAGATGAGATATGATCCTGGTGTTGATTTTTTTACTCTCATTTTCACCTCTATGAGGGGGTAAAATGGATGGGGGTATTGGCATATTTTTTTCAAAATTATTGACAGACGCCTTAAATTTTAGCTCCTTTGTTGCCAAATTCGATAATCCGGGATTAAAATAGATCTGATCGATTCCGAAATTTCTGGCTCCAAGAATATCAGCTTCCCACGAATCTCCAATCATCAGCGAACTTTTCTTGGGGGCATTCATCGACTTTACCGCATGTTCGAAGATTTTTCTGCCGGGTTTAGGTGCCCCGATCTCTTCTGAAATAAATACCTTAGTGAAGAATTTCGATAATTCCGATTTTTGAATTTTTTCGTACTGAACTTCCCTGAACCCATTGGTTATAATGGCTAACTGATACCGACCATGCAGATAATCGAGCACTTTGCGGGCACCATGAATAAGTTTAGTCTGATTTGTCATCTCATTCAGATAGACTTCATTGATTTCGGCTCCTCCAACCATTACGGGAGTCCCATTCCGTTCAAAGGAGGATTCAAAACGGTCAACAATCAATTTTTTTTTGGGCATAAGACCCTGTCGGTATAAATCCCATAATTTGTTATTCTCTTCACTGTAAATCCGGAAAAAGGATTCAAATGAGCCGATTAATACTAGCAAATCAAGTTTTTCTAATGCTAAATAAAGGGCGTTATAGGAGTTATTGTTAAAATCCCAGATCGTATTGTCCAGATCGAAAAAAAGGTGGGTGTATTTTTTAGAGGGCATTAAACAGCAGGGATGATAGAGTAATTTAATTAAGAATTAAGAATTATTACCAGAGTGCTGTTCTTTTTAAGGCTTCACGCAGAGCAGGATCTTTTTATGATGCTTCCTTTAATCCCTTTATAATTCGGTCAGTTTTACTTTCGATCGGAGCAAGTGTCGTTCGGCGGTCATATATAACAAAGCCGATAAGTCCAAAGATCGACATCAATACCAGACCAAACCCACATAAAATAGCTGTCAAATTTATTTTCGAGGCGGTCAATCTTATTATTTACCTGCGAAAATCTGGAATTCATATTTAAAGTAAGATCATCTATTCGTTTGTCTAACCCTTCAACTTTGGTCTCCAGGCGGACGAGTCGATCGCGATCGGCTTGAGTGTAAGGGGTGGAATGCTCCTCCCCCCATCCCGGCAGAGCAGTGAAAAACAGGATCAGTGAGAAAAATAGAAAAGGCTTCATGGCAAACAAATATAGTACGAAATTACAAAAAAAAGTATTATTAAAATCTCAAATCTTTCATTTAGTTTAATCCTCCTCTTCCTCATTTTCAACGCCCCTAGACTCTGTTTTTCCCTCCAGGACAATCACAATCTCCCCTTTGACAGTCTTTGATTTGAAATGGGCCAACACTTCGGCAACCGTCCCTCTGAAATTTTCTTCAAAAAGTTTGGAGAGCTCGCGCGAAACAGAGACTTTCCGTTCAGGACCAAAATATTCACAAAACTGCTCCAGTGCTTTGACCAAACGGTAGGGAGATTCATAAAATATCATTGTTCTTGTTTCTTCGGTCAGTTCCTTTAATTTCTTTTGCCTCCCTTTCTTTTGCGGGAGGAATCCTTCGAAACAAAACCTGTCACTTGGAAACCCTGAATTCACAAGCGCCGGAACAAAGGCAGTAGCTCCGGGCAGGCACTCTACTTCTACACCCCTTGATAGGCAGGTCCTGGTGAGCAGAAACCCCGGATCTGATATTGAAGGTGTTCCTGCATCCGAGATCAAGGCTATATTTTCGCCGGCAAGGATTCTGTCTGCAATGTGCTCAACGGTTTTGTGTTCATTAAATTTATGATGCGATGAAAAGCGGGTGGCAATCTGATAATGTCGTAACAATACCGACGAGGTGCGCGTATCTTCCGCCAAAATCAAATCAACCTCCTTTAATATCCTTAACGCGCGTAAGGTGATGTCTTCAAGATTTCCAATCGGAGTTGGAACCAAATATAATTTTCCCATCTCCTAATTTGTAAAACGGCGTTTAACCAATATCAGAAATTTCTGACTCGCCTCACTCTTAAGCCATTTGAAATTCATTTTTAAATAATTCACAGCCTCCTGAATTGTGGTAAGTTGATTCATGGAATTCACCGTCTGCTCAAATTTAGAACTGTCATTTTCGAATAATTCCCGAATAAACAGAAACCGGTCGTTGATCCCAATTCCATCCCAAAGGCTCCTGATCGGAACGCTCTGATAGCCCGATTCATTTTTCTCCTGTGTGAAAAGATCATTGGCAATTTGCGATGACTCATCCAAAGTCACTTCTTTAATATTTAGCCCCGGATCCTGCTTGAAATCAGATTTTTCAACTTCAATAATTTGATTTTCAATACTAATTTCTTGTTCCGAAGAGTTTGTCTGAATACGATTTGGCACCTCCAGATCAACAGATAGGGCTGGTATTACAGCATCTTCGATTGGGATCACCGCATTAACCAAGGTTGGTGTGTCCATATTCGCAACCATTTCCCGGAGAGGATCTGAATCCTGAGAAATCACATCCGGGGTTTTATCTGCGACCTCCTGAATTGATGTTGCATGATCGGTTTTGACCATCGATTTATGGAGCAATTCAAGTTGGCGCAGCAGGGCTTTTGCACGAACCAGAGCCAATTCAACCTCATCGGCAACGGGCAGGGTCTCCATGCTGAAATCATCGGTAATTCCCTGAAGATGCAAAATGTCGTCTTTGATTAATCGGAGCAGTATTTTTGTTTCCATCAGTTGTATTTTTCGAAAGTAAAAATACATAAAAATTGGTTATTTTTGCTCTACGTATATCGAAAGCAATCTCCTTAATAACCGTAAACGCGAATGTTACTTTGATTTGGGGCAAACCGTAATTTGAATATTTATTTTCCCGATACCTATTTTTATCAAATATACTTTTGTTGAGTACACTTAATTTTATATGATCTCATATACATTTCACGAAATTCATTCCATTATTGGGGGTCAACTTATTGAACCGGTGGGAGAGTCGAACCAACCTGTTCGGTTTTTATCATTCGATAGCCGAACAATCCTTTCGGGAAAGGAGACCGTTTTTTTCGCGATGAAGAGTGAACGCAATGACGGACATCGCTATATTGATGATGCTATCACTAATGAAGTTACGATGTTTGTTGCAGAAGCTTTGCCGGTAAGGAGTCCCTCAACTATTTCTGCCCGATTTATCATTGTAAATAATTCCCTTGAAGCGTTTCAAAAGTTGGCCGCATTTCACCGGCAAAGGTTTAGCTATCCGGTGGTCGGAATTACAGGGAGCAATGGCAAAACAATTATCAAGGAGTGGTTAAGTGAGTTGCTGAGCCCTGAATTAAAGATTGTAAGAAGCCCGCGCAGTTACAACTCCCAGATCGGAAATCCATTGTCTGTATGGCTCATGGATGATCGTTTTGATCTGGCAATTTTTGAGGCAGGAATCTCCAGACCGGGTGAGATGGCAAAACTTGAGGCAATTCTTAAGCCCGATCACGGAATATTCACCCACCTCGGAAAGGCGCATCTCGAAAATTTCAGCTCTGTTGAAGAGCTGATTGATGAAAAAATTAAATTGTTTGCAAATTCATCACTTATAGTTTACTGCAAAGATTTTGAGTTACTAGATCAACGTATTGAAAGGGCTACTTTTAATAATACACCACGCTTTTTCACCTGGTCATCAGGGTTTTCTTTGGCTGATCTGCAAATAACTGATAAAACCAGGTCTGCCGGATCATCCCTGATACAGGGCATATACCGGTCTGAAAACATATCGATTACTATTCCTTTCACCGATGATGCAAGTATTGAAAATGCGATCCATTGTTGGGCATATCTTTTGGCAACCCACTTTTTTCTGGAGGCAACTCCTGCACGATTTTTGAAAATTACTCCGGTTGCGATGCGCCTGGAGATGAAAAAGGGGATTAATGGCTGTACCTTAATTAACGATTCGTATAATTCCGATACCGCATCTCTTGTAAATGCCCTTGATTTTATTCGGCAGCAATCAGATAGCCGGAAAAAACGGGCGACAGTGATCATCTCTGACATTCTTCAATCGGGCGAGAATCCTGAATTGCTGTACAGCGAGATTGCCGATTATATTCAAATGCGTCACATTGACCGGATGATCGGGATAGGAACAGAGATTAGCCGGTTCAGTGGGCTGTTTACTACTGCGGAGAAGCTCTTTTTCCCCTCTTATGCTGAATTCGCCCTTCATTTTAAGGAATCGGATTTTCAGCAGGAGGTAATTCTCTTAAAAGGTGCCCGGTCGTTCCGTTTTGACCGGATATCCGATTTACTTCAGGAGAAAGCGCACCAGACTGTAATGGAGATTGACCTCGATGCGATGGTTTATAATCTGAATTTTTACCGGAGTAAATTAAATCCGTCTACGAAAATAATGGCGATGGTAAAGGCATTCTCCTACGGAACCGGATCGGTTGAGGTTGCAAAGGTGCTCCAGTATCAGAAAATTGATTTCCTGGCTGTGGCCATTGCCGACGAAGGGATCGAACTTCGGAATAATGGAATTGATGTACCCATTGTGGTGATGAACCCTGAAGAGCATAGTTTTGATGCAATGATCGAAAACCGGCTTGAACCCAATATTTACAGGTTTGAGTTACTGGTCCAGTTCGATGAGGCACTCAGACGAAATGCGGTGAATAATTTCCCCATTCACCTTAAAGTGGATACCGGAATGAATCGGCTTGGATTCGATAATCCAAAAGAGATGAAAAAAGTGGCTGATTATATTTTGAACCGCGATACGATCTATATTCGTTCGGTGTTTTCTCATCTGGCGGTTAGTGATGATCCGGCAAATGACCCTTTTACCCTTTTGCAGTTCAGCCGGTTTAAAATGTTTTGTGATATCGTTACCAAACTGTTCAATTATAAAATATTAAAACATATTTTAAATTCTTCAGGTATTGAACGTTTTCCTGAGATGGAGCTCAATATGGTTCGCCTTGGCATTGGGCTCTATGGAGCAAGTCCCACCCTTCAAAATGAATTGCAAAATGTAGCCACGCTTAAAACAACGATATCGCAGATTAGAACCGTTGCAGCAGGTGGCACCATTGGCTACGGGCGAAAAGGAGTTGCTGATAAATCACTCAGGGTTGCGGTTTTGCCAATTGGCTATGCCGACGGACTAAACCGCAGACTTAGCAACGGCGTCGGTAAGGTATTGATTGGCGGAGTGAAAGCTCCAATTGTGGGAACAATCTGTATGGACATGTGTATGGTCGATATAACCGGTATTCACGCCAGCGAAGGTGACCGCGCCATAATTTTTGGGGAGGATCTTCCGGTCACCGAAGTTGCAGAAATTTTGGGAACGATCTCTTATGAAATTCTTACCTCGGTGGGACAACGGGTGAAACGGGTATATTTCAAGGAATAACCAATAATTTGACAATGAGATAATTCGACAATGTGTTAATTTGCAAATTCGACGATTCTGCTATTCAGGTTCATTTTCGAATTGCCGAATCATTAAATTGTCGAATTAGAACGGTGCCCCTTCGATCAGTTGATCCCCAGGTCTTCCAAAGCCGGTTGAGGGGATTCCAATTCCTGCATTTGACGGCTCATAATTCATTTTTGAACGATAGATAGACTCTTTTTTCCCTTCCCCCAGGTCTTCAGGCATCATGGAGGAGGATACCTCTTCCAGATTGCTGAACTTTGCAAGTGAAGCTTTAAATGCAAGTTGAACATCGCCGACAGATCCGTTTCTGTGCTTTGCAATAATGATCTCGGCTACACCCAAAAGCGAGTTTCCGTCTGCATCCTGTGTTATTCCATAATATTCGGGACGATGAATGAACATCACCATATCGGCATCCTGCTCGATTGCTCCCGATTCACGTAAATCTGAAAGCTGCGGCCGTTTGCCATCACGTGATTCAACTGAACGGTTCAACTGCGAAAGTGCAATTATCGGCACGTTAATCTCCTTGGCAATTGCTTTGAGATTTCGGGAGATCGTGCTGACCTCCTGTTCCCTGTTCCCTTTGACATCATTTCCGGCTGTCATCAACTGTAAATAATCGACAATTACAATCCCGATGTCATGCTGCATTTTAAGCCTCCGGCATTTGGCACGGAATTCAAAAATCGATAATGCGGGGGTATCATCAATAAACAACGGGGCATTTTCGAGGTTTTTAATCCTTCGGTTAAAAAGTTCCCACTCCCAATCTTCAAGTTTTCCACTTTTGATCTTTTCTGATCCCAGTTCTGTTTCTGCTGCTATTAAACGGAGAACTAACTGCATGGAAGACATCTCAAGGGAGAATACCGCCACCGGAGTTTGTTTTAATACCGCCATATTGCGGGCCATCGAGAGGACAAAGGCGGTCTTTCCCATGGCAGGTCGTGCTGCAACGATCATTAAGTCGGTATTCTGCCATCCCGATGTAATCTTGTCCAGTTTCGTAAACCCTGAGGCAATACCCGATAATCCATCAGGCTTCTTCGCGTTTTCCTCAATACGCTCAATCGCCTCCCGCAAAAGAGGTTTAATAGGCTGCGATTCTTTGGATATATTTCCTTCTGTAACTTTGAATAAGGATGCTTCGGCATAATCAATCAAATCATCGAGCTCCATCGAATCGTCAAACGATTTTACCTGGATTTCGGAGGAGATCCTGATCAGTTCGCGCTGAATATACTTTTGGGCAATTATCCTGGCGTGAAATTCAATATGCGCAGCCGAAGCTACTCTGCTGGTTAATTGGGTGATATATACCGGCCCTCCAACTTCATCAAGCTCCTGCCTGTTTTTTAATTCCTGAGTAACCATAAGTAAGTCAACAGGCTTTTCATTGGCAACCAAATGCTGAATGACCTTGAAAATTTTCTGGTGCTCCTCCTTATAAAAACTCTCGGTCTTTAGAATCGCCGCGACGCCGGTAAAAGCATCTTTTTCGAGCATCAGTGCCCCCAAAACAGCCTCTTCTACCTCTGGTGCCTGTGGCGGGATTTTTCCGTATTGAGCATTTAACTGATCAATGGTCATTTTGGGCTTAGCCCGGTTACGGAAATTATTCTGTTCGACAGCCATAAGGATAAGATTAAAGCAGAAAAATAATTGTGATTCAGTGTTAATTACTTGATAATCAAGATTTTTTTATTTCAGGCAGACTGTGAATAAGCCTGCTGTTCCAGCCTCGAAAAGTACTCTAAATCCTTCGAAAATCGGATTCAATTTTGCAAATTAAATCCACAATCAAGGGCGAGAAGCGGGTTATTCTATCCAATTCCAGCTTGTTGGAACCATTGTTGAAATTGCAAACATCTTATGAACATGGTTATGCACAAAATGTGGATAACCGGGCAGGGCTTGAAACTGGCAGCTGGCAACTTGCAACTGGCAGGGGGAAATCAGAGGTACTTAACTGATTGTTAGATTAAGAATAAGTGCAGGTTTATGAATTAACTTCTCAGTAGTCTATCCAGCCATCAGCCAGTCGCCAGCATCTAAGCCTTATCTATCTGATTTGAAGTCCGGAATTGATAATGTCAGTTAACAGGTCGCAAAGGTCAAGTCCCATCGCTTTTATCTGCTGAGGGATAAAGCTGGTTTCAGTCATTCCGGGAACTGTATTTACCTCCAGAAAGTTAAAGACTTCTCCCTGAAGTATATAGTCGACACGTACAATACCATTGCAGTTGCAGAGGTCGTATATCTGCGAGGAGAGCGTCTGAACTTTCAACGTCAGATCTTCAGAGATTCGTGCAGGTGTTATTTCATCTGCCATACCGGGCATATATTTGGCTTCGTAATCAAAAAACTCATTTTTAGGGATTACTTCAGTGACCGGAAAAACGAGTTTTCGTTCACCAATTTTGACAACGCCACATGTAAATTCTTTTCCGTCAATAAATTGCTCAATTAAGACTTCCGGGCTCTCATCCAAAGCCTTATTTATCGCTTCAACGAGGTCTGCTCCATCTTTTACCTTCGTTACCCCGAAGCTCGATCCCCCGGCACTTGGCTTTACAAACAGCGGAAGCCCAAGCGATTCGACAATTTGCACCGCGCTGTATTTTTCGCCGGCCATCAACCGCACAGAATTGGCCATTGGGATACCAAAACTTCGCAGGTAGTTATTGCAGAAATATTTATTGAAAGTGAGGGCAGAGGATTGCACATCACATGAGGAGTAGGGTATTTTGAGCATTTCGAAATAACCCTGCAGGATACCATCTTCTCCGGGAGTTCCGTGGATGATGATATAGGCATAGTCAAATTTATGTTTCTTTCCGGCAATGGTGAATGAAAAATCTGCTTTGTCGATATTTGCCAGACGATCATCACCGTCAAGTACCACCCATTCTTCCCCTTTAATCATAACCATCCAGGGAGAAAACAGGTCTCTGTTGATGGCTTTTAATACATTGGCCCCACTTCTGATTGATACAATATATTCGGAAGAATCTCCACCTGCAACAATTGCAATTATTTTCTTGCTCATAGGGTTCTGCTTTTACTCTAATTCTCTGTTTGATATGTAGTTGCGCCATTTACTGACCAGCTGTTCCAGATTTTCAGGCAATTCGGAATCAAAAATCATCTCTTCCTGTGTAACCGGGTGAACAAACCCCAGGATTTTAGCATGAAGTGCCTGACCGGGGATCATACTGAAGCAATTTTCGACAAATTGTTTGTATTTGGCAAAGGTAGTCCCTTTTAGAATTCGGTCTCCACCATAAACATCATCGTTGAACAGCGGATGACCGATATGTTTCATATGAACCCTGATCTGATGGGTTCGGCCGGTTTCCAGAATGCACTCCACCAGATTAACATACCCAAGCCGCTCGATTACCCGATAATGGGTAACTGCCGGCTTTCCGCTCTCCCCTTCGGGGAAAACAGTAAAGACCTGACGATTTTTGGTGCTTCTGCCAATATTACCCACAATAGTCCCTTCGCTCGCAGCCAGGTTACCCCACACCAAAGCTACATATCTGCGTTTGGTTGTTTTGTTGAAAAATTGGAGTGCCAGATTGATCTTGGCAAGTTCTGTTTTTGCAACAACCAGTAATCCGGAGGTGTTTTTATCGATCCGATGGACCAGTCCGGGGCGAGGGTCATTCCCTCCATATAATTCAAGATCCTGATATTTATACACCAAACCATTTACAAGTGTTCCGCTGTAATTTCCATGACCAGGATGGACAACCAGACCGGCAGGCTTATTGATGATCATCAGTTGCTCATCTTCGTAAACCACATTCAACGGGATATTTTCCGGGATAATCCGTAGTTCATGCCTCGGGTAATCAAGCATGATGGTTACCTCTTCGCCGGGTTTTATCCTGTAATT
>CANJNY010000055.1 GCA_947475715.1 Prolixibacteraceae bacterium | reverse complement strand
GCGGATAAGGCCTGTGCCAGAAATTCAACCTCACTATATTTCTCTTCTTTCAACCGGTTAAGGCGGTACAACTCCTCCTCCCCGGAAGATATCGCATTAATCCTGGCTTGAAACGAATCGCGCAGTTCAATAAGCCCTTGAACCGATTGAACATGGTGTTTTTGTTGCAAAGAATAGAGCAGATCAAGCCGATCGTTTATTGTCCGGATTCTTTCCGGGTCAAATTCCACTTTCTCTTCAATCCATGCCACCTCCTGTGCAATATCCTTAAGATCGACGTATAAACTTTCGAGCCGTTGCGTAAAACCTTTAGCATCCGGAAGGAAATTGATCATTTTGGCAACCAATCCTATCGCGGTTTTGGTCTGATTAAGCGCTGAAGCCTCATCTCCGTTTAAAAGTTCGGTCACATTCGAGAGACCCGATTTGATCTCTTCGGCATGGGTAAGTAATTCAAGTTCCTTTTCCAGTTCTTCCTGCTCATGCTCAATTAAAAACGCTTTATGTAACTGTTCGAACTGAAACTGAAAATAATCAAGATCTGCCTTCGATTTTTCAACCTCCAGTTCAGCTTCCTTAAGTTCTGAAGTAACCTTCCTGTATTCATTGAATCTTCCCTTATATGAAAGGAGATCTTCCTGATTCCCGGCACAAATATCGACCACCATCATCTGAAAAGTCTGATCATTAATCTCCAGATTTTGATTTTGGGAATGGATATCAATAAGTCGGAATCCGATATCCTGCATAACTTTAAGCATCACAGGAGAATCATTAATAAAAGCGCGTGATTTACCGGCAGGATTGATCTCTCTTCTGAAGATGGCAAAATCATCAAAATCGAGATCATTTGCAACAAAAAGTTCCTCAAGTCCCAGTCCATCGACACGAAAACTTGCCTCGACAACACATTTTACCGTTTTATCATTAAGGACTGCGGAATCTGCTCTTTGACCAAGAATCAAAGAGAGCGCTCCAAGTAAAATTGATTTTCCGGCACCGGTTTCGCCTGTGATAATAGAGAATCCGGGGCTAAGATCGACATCAAGTTCCCGGATTAACGCGTAATTCTGAATTCTTAATCGTGCTAACATCCAGTTAAAGTAATGATTAAAATATTTTTTGGTCGAGAATTTTTTCGTACTTGCCCGAGTTGGATGGATCACATTCAGTAAGAACAGACATTACCCTCCCCTTTTCATCCATACTCCCCTTTGAAAATATGTTTATAAGCTCTTCCGATTTGGCATCAAAAAAAATACGATTAATGTAGGTGTCAGGTTTTGAACGGTAAACGCGTTGCATATTTTTTAAGGCATCTGCAATTTCTGAACGACCCAGATCAGGCTTCTCAGAGAGCAAATCCAATCCCAAACGATGGTAGCGATAGAGTAATTCACGGAATGGCCCATACGATTGATTGGTAACATTTTCAATAAGCCAAAACCGGTTATAATTCCCCTCAAAAGCTCTCCATCCTTTTTCGCGTGCATTCTGTGAACGGTTTACAATGGCACGGGCCTTCTGAAAATATACTGTACCACCAAGGGGTGAATAAGTATCATAATCAAATCCTAAAATTGTATAAGCGTAAAAAGCAAGAATATTAGTTAACGGATTGGAGTTGGAATTTTCATCAAATTCCATCGGTTGAAATTCCACATATTTAAACTGCAAGTCGTTATCTTTCAAATTCAATAACGGAGAGTTATAGGAAGAGTTAAAAACGGGACGGTTCAACTGAACCTGCATAGTTCCGGTAAATTCATCCGATGAAATCTGTTGGGTAATCTGAATAAAAATAGTGCATTCAATCCGTTCATCGGTATTAAATACATTGTCTGACCATTTACGGTTATTCATAAACTCGTAAATATCGGTCCGCATCGATTCAAAGACCTGTTTATTAGTCCCCTCCACACGTGAACTTGACACACTGACATTGCATCGGAATTCCTGTCCACAAACTGCTGCAGCGTAAAAAATCAAGGCAAGAAGAACGTAAATCCTGGTCATAAAATCGTCTATAATTCGTATAAAAATACAAAAATCAGGTCAATCCTGAGATTAAATTTTCAGTTTCCATCAATTTTTCTACAATATCAACAGCAACTTCCTTTTTTGGTTTTAATCCGGAAGTGAAAATCACACCTGTTTTATCCAGAATCCGGATTTGATTCGTATCAAACTGAAAGCCGGAGCCTTTATCATTCAATGAATTAAGGATAATAAGATCGAGATTTTTTGCCTGAAGTTTCCCCATCGCCTTTGACTCATCATTGGTGGTTTCCAAAGCAAAACCAACTAAAATCTGATCGGCTCGTTTGATCCGGCCTAAGGCAGCTGCAATATCGGGATTTGGTTTAAGTTCCAGAATAAGATTTCCGGAGCTCCTTTTAAATTTTTCACTATCCACAAACAGCGGAGAAAAATCAGCCACCGCTGCAACCATTACAGCACCGTTGCATTGCGAAAAATAGTTAAGGCATTGGATATACATCTGGGCTGCAGAAACAACGTCAACACGTAAAATATTGGGATCTTCACACTGAATGGATACAGGACCGGCAATGAGAATCACTTTTGCTCCCAGCCTGGCTAACCTTTCGGCAATAGCCAATCCCATTTTTCCAGAAGAATAATTTCCGATATATCGTACCGGATCAATTTTCTCATGAGTAGGTCCTGCTGTAACCAGGTAGGTTTTATTCAGCAGTTTTTTTTTTCAGAAAAGAAATCTTTTATCTTTTCGAGTATTATCTCCGGCTCCTCCATTCGACCTTTTCCGATCAGGCCGCTGGCAAGCTCCCCGGATGCCGGATCGACTATCATATTCCCATACGACCTTAACAGTTCGATATTGCGATGAGTGGAAGGATGGTCAAACATATCCAGATCCATTGCCGGTGCAATCATCACCGGACACTTCGCCGACAAATATGTAGAAATCAATAGATTATCACAAATTCCATTAGCCATTTTACCCATAGTGGTTGCTGTAGCAGGAGCTACAAGCAACAAATCAGCCCAGAGACCTAATTCAACATGACTATTCCACTGACCATTATCTTTGGTAAAGAACTCCGTTAAAACTGGCTTCCCCGAAAGGGTTGATAAGGTTAAAGGGGTTATAAATTCTCTGGCATACGGTGTCATAATAACCTGAACTTCTGCTCCCAGCTTAATTAATCCCCTTAACAAATATGCTGCCTTATAGGCCGCAATAGAACCGGAGACACATAGAATTATTTTCTTCCCCTGGAGTTCCATCCGTTCTGAAAGGTTTTAAAGATAATATTCCGGAGATCGTTTATATAATAAAATAAGTAGAAAAAAAACTTATTTCTTATCCTTTGTTGGATTGCGATAATAGATCTGTCCCTCTTTAAACTCTTCATAGGCAATCAGAGTTGGCTTTGGTAATTTTTCATAATAGCGGGAGATCTCAATCTGCTCACGATTTTCAAATACCTCTTCCAGGTTATCCGTAAAAGAGGCAAATTCCTGAAGCTTAGTATTCAACTCCTCTTTTAATTCTGCATTAATCTGGTTCGCACGTTTTGCAATTACCATCAATGATTCATAGATATTGCCCGTAAATGCTTCCAACTCATTCAGATCTCTTGGCACTGTACTTACCGGTGCTTTTGTTTTTTTGTAATCCATATCTATTTTTGTATTTTATTAATCTCTTCATCACTTAGGTTCATCAATTTCTTTGTATTCACGAAGAAACGATCAGCCTCTTTACGATATTTACTCTCCGGAAACTCATCCGTAAATGTAAAATACTCATCCAATGCATTATTTAAGCGCTCCCGCTTCTTCTCCTCGATACTATTTTCACCTAAAAGATATTTCGCTTTAAGCAAATAATACATCAACTCTTCCCGATATTTTGAATCAGGAAATTCTTTTAAACAGTTATTCAGCGAAATTACTGCAGCCCTGTAATCCATTAAATCGTAATACAACCGTCCTGACAAATAGGACTTATAAACCAACTTCTCCCTTAGTTCGTCAATCAGCTTATTAGCTTCTGCCACTCGTGCACTTCCTGGAAATATATTAATGAATAACTGCAAGGCATCGATGGCATCCTGACTGGTCTTCTGATCAAGCCTGGCAGTAGGAGAATCAAGAAAATAACAGTAACCAATCAAAAACTGAGCCTCTTCGTTGAATGTACTACGTGGAAATTCCTTTAGCATCTGCCGAAAATAATGGCTCGAAAGCACATAATCTTTCTGGCCATAGAAACTTTTAGCCAGGTAATAATAAATCTGATCTGCACGACTTGTACCACGGTATATATTGACCAGTTCCTGATAAAGCTGAGAGGAGCGACCATATTCCTTATGTTCATAATACTCCTTGGCTTTCTTTAATTTGAACTCATAGTCAGTACTCTTAACTATTTTCTGATAATCGCCACAAGAGAGAACCATGAAAAAACAGGCTACCCAAAGAATATTTTTCACTTTTCGAATCATTTTGCAAAGATACATTTTTTCAACAAATAGGAACATCATTTTTTTATGCAAAAAATAAGATGATTCCGCTAATATTAATCACCTGATTTAAGAATAATTATACCCTTGATTCACCCGACTACCAAAAGGTTGATTACCGAATAAACATCAGATAAAAAAACACTTAGCGGCCCGACACAACAGCTTAATTATCAATATTTAAACTCAAAACGCCAATCCTATCTAATTTCCCGGATGACGACAACCCATTCGGATTGCAGCCCGGCTCTCCTTCAGGGACATCCATTTTAAGTTTTTTATAATATTCAACCCATCCCGGAAGAAATTCACCATTTTCAGGATCCTTAAAAGTCATCGGATTTAGGGTAAAGATAGAATCAGCTTTGAAAATTTCATAAATATATTCGGAACAATAATATCCGGAATTATTCATTCTATAGCTAAAGTTGTAGCTTTGGCCAAGTAATGCCCCGGCGTTTTGAATTGCCGCAGGAATTGCTTTTGAATACTGGTTCCTCAACCGATAGGCAGTAACATTTACCGGTTCTTCTCCTGTTGAAAGAAATGATTCGATTGGTTCTCTTGAAACCCCCTTTTTAGGCGCTGCATGGAGTACCCAAACGGAACCCTCAGCTAGCTCGACAATTCCTACATGGTCAAAATGAGTCTTATTTACAGTTTGAGTTGCCTGATCTATTGCCTTTGAAAGTTCACCCGAAGTGGTGCTGCAAAACAACAGATCACCGGTATGCAGCGAAATATTCCAACGAGCTGTTTTCGCCCTGGCATTACCTGCAGGCAGAGCCAGATAAAAAAGAGCGATAAGGCAAATTAAATATCTCATAGACAGCAAATTACACACTTAAAAACACAGAGACGCCTGGGTGTGCGCCTCTGCAATATTTTCCACCTGTTTAAAATTCAAACAGGTTTGCAATAATACATCTATATTTCTATCCTGCCAAACCGGTTATTTATTTGAGAGAGCAAACTCCCTGCCCGCCTTGAGAGCCCTCAGATTCAGAATGACCATATCATCACCTTTGCGATCGAAAATTTCACGAATCCCCTGTTCTATTGTTTCGAGAGCCAGGTTAATAAATGGAGATGCCGCACCCAGCATAACCATATTCGAAACTTTAACATGGCCGATCTGTCTGGCAATAGCCTCTGCATCGATTGCAACCGAATGAGGCAACTGCCGAATCGTCTCCAGAATTAATCCATATTCGGGATAATTCAAAATATTCAGATAGGGGGTTGTATTAGTTACAACATAACCGTGAGGGGCCAGAAAAGGAAGGTACCTTAGTGATTCCATAGGTTCAACAGAGAGGATCAGATCAGCCTTTCCATAAGGGATCAGATCTGAATAAACGGGTCGATCGGACAACCGCAGGTATGATTGTACCGCACCGCCGCGCTGAGACATTCCATGGGTTTCGGCCTGTTTCAGGAAAAGATTGTTTTGCAGCGCTGCAATTCCCAGGACAGCAGCAATGGATAAAATACCCTGGCCGCCAACTCCTGCTAAAACGATATCACACTTCATGGGTTAGCTTTGATTGAGGATGAAATTAGATGCTATGAATTTATCTTAAGGCACTCTGCCGCCATTTGCCGTTTGTTCTCACTGATTCTGCGTGCACTTTTCTGGATGCACTCCCTTCGGGGTATAATCACTGAAACACCATGATACTGAATTTCATGTCTGATCAAATCGACTAATTCACCATGATTCTTAGGTAGCGCTTCAATCACATGAATATGTTGGGGATGGACACCTGCACCCAAACATAATGATTCAATTCGTCCCAATGCTGAAGAGTTTTGTCCACCGGTCATCGAAGTGGATTCGTTATCTCCGATCATGATCAGGATATTCGATTTCTCGTATACCGCATCAAGAAGCCCGGTTATCCCTGAGTGGGTAAATGTTGAATCGCCAATTACAGCAATCGCCGGGAAAAGACCGGCATCAGCTGCCCCTTTAGCCATGGTTACGGACGAGCCCATATCGACACAGGTATTTCCCGAATGGTATGGAGGGAGGACGCCCAGGGTATAACAACCGATATCGGAGAAAACATGCCCGTCACCATAATCGGCAATCACCTCATCGAGCGCCCGAAACAGATCATGATGACCGCACCCTTTACAAAGGACCGGAGGTCGGTTAGCCACTAAACCGGGAATTGCCTCTCCGTGTTGTGTCGGAAGCTTTAACGCCTGGGCCACAATATCTGGATTAAGCTCACCCGTTCGGGGAAGAGTCCCGTCCAATTTTCCGGAAACAGGTTTCCCATAACCGAAAAAGCCTTTGAGCTGCTCCTCCACAATGGGATAACCCTCTTCGATAACCAGCAATTTATCTACCTGTTCTTCAAGGTATCCGATCATTTTTGATGAGAGTGGGTACTGAACAATTTTAAGAATCGGATAAGGGCATCCGTCAGGATAATTTTCAAGCAAATAATTCAATGCAATACCGCAACAAATTATCCCCATCGAATGGTCCTCTCCATCAGTATAGGAGTTAAACGGTGAAACTTCGGAAGCCAACTCAAACTTCACCTGTTTATCAAGCAATGTCTGATATCGTTTTCGTGCAAAAGCCGGCAGCAAAATAAATTGCAGCGGATCGGAAGGGAGTTTTAATTTATTTTCAGGCAAACCCTTTTCAACCGGAATTACACCCGCCCGTGAATGAGCCAGCCGCGTTGTGATCCTTAATAAAACAGGTGTGCCAAGCTGTTCCGAAAGTTCAAACCCAGTTCTGGTCATATCATATGCCTCCTGCTGATTTGAAGGTTCCAGAACAGGTATCATCGCAAACTTTCCGTAAAAACGCGAATCCTGCTCATTTTGAGAGGAGTGCATCGAAGGGTCATCAGCCACTGCAATAATCAGCCCTCCGTTAATGCCAGTCATGGCTGAATTCATAAACGGATCGGCAGCGACATTTAATCCAACATGCTTCATACAAACAAGTGAACGTTTACCCGCATAAGACATTCCTAAGGCAGATTCAAAAGCAGTTTTCTCATTGGCAGACCACTCCCGGTGAAGGTTGCGTTCAATGGCCACTTCATTACCCTGTATATATTCCGTGATTTCCGTTGATGGAGTGCCGGGATAAGCATATACACCAGAAATCCCACCATCTATAGCACCTTGTCCGATCGCCTCAACACCCAGCAAAAGTTTTTTTGTCATAAGAGCAGCCACCTGTTATCCATAGCGTAAATAATGGCGAAAATTAAACACATTTTAGTTGACTAAATATGGGGAAATATCACTTATGACAATTTATAAATATTATAAATTCTAATGATGCAGAAAGTTATAAGTTTCCATAATCCTGAACATTATAATTGACAAAGGTGCTGGCCGGATTTCTACTATACCCAATACCAATAGTAAAATATCTGCTACTTAACATGGTCATCCGGTGGCCCAGATCAGCAACTCCGGCATCGACAATCATAATGCGCACAAAATTAATCGCAGCAATTCCTGAATCAACATTGATATTATAATTATCACCCGATGAAGCGGCAATATTTTCACCAATCGAAGATCCTTCAAATCCAACTGTTATTGCACGTTTCAGCGGGGTTCCGTTCAGGTTATGCCCAATGAGGTTATTATTGGCTAAAAACAACGCATAACCGGAAGCCGATTTATTCAATGAATTATTAAAAGTAAGCGTATTTACAGGAGTAAGATTTTTCATATATAAATAACTCCCATTGTCCACAAACCCTTCCGTGGCAGACTTTAATCTCAACTCGGCATATCCCGAAGGATTACTCCTGGCAAAATTTATCTCCTCCAGCATGCTTTGCTGAAACGGAGTTATAGCTAAGGGAATTTCAAGGTCCTCATTTTCCTCTAAACCGGGCTTACAGTTCATAACAGCTAAAAGCACCATCGCTAATATCACTGAAATAATTGCTTTCATACAATGAGCTATCATTTTAATTAAGACCTTCGCTTATTCTTATCATTTGGGCAATTCAAAATTACTACATTTATTTTACTGAATCAAGAAAAACGTAAATTATTTATTTTCGCCGGTCTAATATTTTACATATTTTAATTAAAAAATCACTAAATAAATACAAGCCATTAATTATTAAATATTTGCAATATATTTCATTTCTAATCCCCGGAAAGAGAAAAGTATATTTATTTTACAACTCGTGAAATATAGCGCAGAATATCCCATACATGGACATGCGATCCAAGTTACCGTAAAAATATATTACTCACTAAAATTCATAATAATGGCAGTCGAGGGTCGGTTTTTATCGCTGAAAATTTAAGGAGGAAGCAGGAATTTTGATAGTGGATTATAGCATTCCTATTACTTAAAGACCTTAACCGCAGATTAGTTTATTTAGTGAAAGGTATTCAGTCATTTACCTTTACAAAATCATCAAATACGTTAAAACCTTTACTCAGATAAAAACAATAAGAACAATCAAGATTGCAGTCGGGTCGCAAGGGGTTAATGAAAACCGAAGTAAGTGGGTGATGTTTGTGCCCTATAAATTTTATCTTTGGGTATAGATCTTCGAAAATAATAAAAATAGGTACCTTTACATCCTGTTAAAACAAACAGATGGCCAGAACATCAATGTCAAAATTTATCATTTCGTTTATATGCCTGATTTGGTGTTCAGCAGTCATCACCTTTAGCCAAAATACCCATCACGGAATCAGAGGTACTGTTCTTGATGCGGATAAGCATCCCATTGAACTGATCAATGTGATCATTAAAGGAACCGCCATTGGTGCGGTAACAAACAACAAGGGAGAATTCACCCTTCCACCGGTTCAGACTAATCCGATTGTAATTATTTTCTCCGGTGTGGGTTATGAAAGGAGGGAGCTATCCGCAGATCTCTCACAAAACCATCCAATAATACAAATTCTTAAAACCGACGTAAATAATATCAGCGAGATTGTAATCGAAAAGCGGAGAGAAAAAAACAACCTCCAGACTATACAGCCAAAACTTACAGAAAAATTACCCTCAATTGGAGGGGGTGTTGAGACGATCATAAAAACCTTGCCGGGAGTTAGTAGCAATAATGAACTTAGTTCTCAGTATTCGGTCAGGGGTGGTAATTTTGATGAAAATCTTGTCTATGTAAACGGGATCGAAATAATACGACCTTTTCTTGTAAAATCAGGCGAACAGGAGGGGTTAAGCTTCATCAACAGTGAGATGGTTTCAACCATTGGTTTCTCTGCCGGCGGGTTTGATGCCTCGTACGGGGATAAAATGTCATCGGCACTTGACATCACCTACCGCAAACCTGATAAAAAAAGTTCCTTTGCCGAAGTAGGGGCCCTGGGTGGTTCGATAATGGTTGAAGGGATCAGTGAAAACAAGAAATTCAGCCACCTCACCGGCTTGCGGTATAAAAATACATCCTATTTATTAGGGACACTGGATAAAAAAGGGGAATATAATCCTTCGTTTACTGACCTGCAAACCTATCTTAATTATCGGTTTAATTCCAGTTTATCGATTGGATTTCTGGGTAATTATGCGATGAATACCTATCAATTTATTCCACAAACACAGTTGACAAGATTTGGAACACTTTCCAATCCGCATCAGTTCATGGTCTATTTTGATGGCCGTGAAAAAGATTTATTTGAGAATTACCTGGGAACATTTGCTGGAGATTTCACACCGAATAATAAATTATCGCTCAGGCTCCAGGCAAGTTCATTCCATTCGTATGAGAATGTCTCCTACGATATCCTGGGAGAATACTACTTAACAGATGTCACCGAACAGTCAGAATCACAGACCTATGCTGACAGCACAGCGGTTACAGGTACTGGTTCAGATCTTGGGCATGCACGAAACAAAATTATGGCCGATGTAACTGCTGCAGAACATCGCGGAACATGGTCTGCAGGTCATCATCAGCTGCAATGGGGTTTAAAGTACCAGCATGAGCAAATAGCAGATTATATCAATGAGTGGCAGATGCGCGATTCTGCCGGGTATTCACTGCCTAATCATGATAATAATATATCACTGTATCGTTCAAGATCCGGGAAGAGCAGGATTGCCTCCAACCGTTTATCCGGCTTTATCAAGGATAGCTGGTCTGCAGACCTGGGAAACGGAGTAATGGCTATTACCGCCGGCATACGCTTTCAATCGTGGGATTTCAATAATCAGACGATTATAAGTCCCAGGATTTCTGCCAGCTGGAAACCGGGGAATAACAAAAACCAAACATTCCGGGCCGCCTGGGGTGTCTATAATCAAATGCCATTTTTCAAGGAATTATTAAATCAGGATGCCACAATAATTCAGGGTATTAAAGCACAAAAAGCGGTTCACTATCTGATCGGGTATGATAAGATAATTAACACCTATGAGCGTCCGATCAGATTTACTGCTGAAATATGGTACAAAGCGCTCACGCATCTGATTCCCTATCAGATTAATAATTTAAACATTCAGTACCTCCCCGAGCAGCAGGCAAGAGGGTTTGCCAAAGGTATTGACTTTAAAATTAACGGTGAACTGGCCACTGGAGCCCAATCGTGGGCCAGCCTCACTTTTATGCAAACAGCTGAAGATATAATCGGTGATTTTTATCTCAAAAATGGAGCTAATGGGGTAAAAGTGAAACAATATCCGGGATATATTCCGCGTCCGACTGATCAACGCGTCAACTTCAGCCTGTTTATACAGGACTATTTCCCTGGATATCCTTCGGTCACAATGAACATGACCCTTTTCTATGGTGGTAAATTACCCTTTGGACCACCAAATGGTGCGCGTTACAGGGATACCTTCAGAATGCCGCCTTACCAAAGAGTGGATATCGGATTCTCGAAAACTCTAATTGAGAGAGAAAAAAACAGCGGATTAAGCGAGAAAAAACACAAGATCAGAGAGGCCTGCATCGGATTTGAGATCTTTAATCTTTTCGATATGAATAATACGATCTCCTATTATTGGATATCGGACATTCATAATCAAATGTATGCGGTGCCAAATTACCTCACCGGACGTCGATTGAATCTGAAATTCTCGGTTAGGTTCTAAAAGATCCCTGAATCCCTTCAAATATCATTTTTATAATCCATAAAAAAATATAGTTTGGCGCAGTAATATTGAAATTCTAATTTAATCAATTTAACCAGTCAAGCTATGGAAACCAGGGAGTATATCGAACGGGAAAATCGCTACGGCGCACATAACTATCACCCGCTGCCCGTTGTTCTTGAACAGGGTGAAGGAATTTTCGTTTGGGATGTTGCAGGAAGGAGATATTTCGATTTTCTTGCAGCTTATTCAGCTGTAAATCAAGGCCACTGCCATCCTAAAATCGTAAATGCACTAACCACACAGGCAGCCAAACTGGCACTTACTTCAAGAGCATTTTATAATAATACCCTGGGTGAATGGGAAGAATTGATGACCCGCCAATTTGGTTATGACAAAATGTTGCCAATGAATTCAGGGGCTGAAGCCGATGAAACAGCACTGAAGCTTACGCGAAAATGGGGCTATAAAGTGAAGGGAATCCCTAAAAATGAAGCACGGATCGTAGTTTGCGACGGAAATTTTCATGGCAGAACAATCACGATTATTTCGATGTCCTCCGATCCTGAATCTTACAGCGACTATGGACCATTCACACCTGGCTTTATAAATATTCCATATAATGACCTTGATGCGCTTGAAAAGGAATTAAAGCACCCCAACACTGCCGGATTCCTGGTTGAACCAATCCAGGCCGAGGCTGGGGTTTATGTTCCCGAAGAGGGGTATCTGAAAAAAGCAGCTGAATTGTGTAAACAATATAATGTGCTGTTAATTGCCGATGAAGTGCAGACCGGTCTTTGCCGCACAGGTAAAATGCTGGCCTGCGATCATGAGAACGTACGCCCCGATATTTTGGTACTGGGAAAAGCCATTTCCGGTGGTATGTTTCCCGTTTCGTGTGTTCTGGCTGACGATCATATTATGCTCACCATAAAACCCGGAGAGCATGGAAGCACCTATGGAGGCAATCCGATAGCCGCTAAAGTTGCAATTGCGGCCATGCAGGTTCTGGCTGATGAAAAACTTGCAGAAAATGCAACACGTATTGGCCAAATATTCAGAGACCAGATGAAGGCCTTTAATTCTCCCCTTATCGCGGAAGTGCGCGGAAAAGGGTTATTGAACGCAATCCAGATCAACCCAATAGCTGGAAAAAAAGCATGGGATCTGTGTCTGAAAATGATGGAAAACGGAATCCTGGCAAAACCCACTCATGAGCACACGATCCGATTCACCCCTCCATTGATAATTACTGAAACGCAAATGATGGAGGCCATCGCTTTAATAAAGCAATCCATGACAGAGTTTGTTTAACTTTGTCGGGTAATTTAAATGTGCTATAATCTGAATGAGGAAGATTTCCTATACCGTTTTGAGTTTGTTAATTGTGGCAGTCACTCTCCATAATTCGGGTTATGCACAGCTGATTCATACCGATTCATTGATCCTGAAAAACCACCTGAAAACGGAATTCAGAATCGATGTGGGAAACGTTCTGCCAACAAATGCCTTTGTCCGAGCTCAAAATACGGATGCCGATGGATTGGCTCATTACTACAGCTATTCTTTAAGAGTGTCGAAACAAACCACCGGAGATCAATTATGGCAGCAACGCTATGGCTATCCAAACTATGGTGCAGGAATTTATTCTGCTTTTTTTAGTGACACCAAAAAATTAGGCAACCCCATCGCAATATATGGATTTTTTAATGCCCCTTTTTTCAAAATAAACCGGGTGAGCCTCAATTACGAGCTGGGATTAGGTTTGACATTCAATTGGAATAGTTATAATCCTGTTGAAAATCCGAATAATATAGCCATCAGTGCAGAAAAATCTGTTTATATTGATGCCGGAATTAGCTTGAAATACCTTTTAACACAAAGATTGGAGTTAAGCCTGGGTTATGGATTCACCCATTTTTCAAACGGAGCATTAAAATTGCCCAATAAAGGGTTAAATACAGAGGCTACAAAAATAAGCCTGTCATACCGGCTATTCAATAGTGCCCTTTATAGATCTGACCTTCAAACTCCCTTTAATGGATTTTACGAATGGATCATTTCGGGATATGGCGGGGCAAGAAACATGCTTTACCAGGGAACCGGCGTCGATCTGGCTACAAGTATGAAGGGGGTTAATTTTGCCGTTTATGGAATAAGTAATACACTCAACCGACAGGTTAGTTACAAATCAAAAATCGGGATTGGAATGACCATGGAGTTTAATGGCTCTCAAAACTCACAGATCGTAGTAAACGGAGCTTCCCTTGAAAAAAGCAACCTCCCATTTGACCGACATTTGGCATTAAGTATTTATCCATCATACGAATTGGTTGTGAATAAGCTCTCGCTGATTATTCAACCCGGAATATATCTGTTCAGAATGAACACTGCCAATATGACTCCTATTATGTATCAACGCATCGGAGTCAAATACCACTTCCTGAAAAATACCTTTGCCGGGATAAACCTCAGAGCATACAACTACTATGAATCGGACTTTATCGAATGGACTTTTGGCCATCGGATATGCTGGATATAATCAGGATAATGAACACCTGGACGAACTGAAAAAAACTGTAATTATTTTGAGAAAACAGAAACCGGATCCTGAAATTCCGGCATGAAAATTGATAAAAAATTCAGGTATACATACTTAAAAATTTTATTTTTCAAGTATTACCATTTTTGAAAGGAAGTACCTATTTTTACAAAATAAATTGCTGAATAAAACTGCACAATAATTTGCATTTCAGATCGGATCAAAATATAGTCTAAGAAACAAGTAATTATTAAAAAATTAACACTATGAAAACAAAAAATCTGTACCTACCCCTTATTCTATTAGGGTTAATAACATGGAATTGCAGTAAAACAATGGTTACTAACAATACGCCAGCATCTCAGGTGTCACTCAAATCGGCTCTTACAACGGGAGTTCAGAATTTATCTGCCGCAGTATCCTCCATCAAGGCATCTGCAGGTTACCAGGTCGTATCAGGTCCGACCGATTTAGTTACAAAAAGCGCGGTGATGTCTCCCTGGGATACCGTCACAAACAGCATTCTGCTGGCTGACGTTGCCGGAATTTATGATTACAAGGCAAAAAGCTATAAAAGAGGGCATATGTCCCTGATGCGTTATTTCAACAAAACAAAGGACACTACCGTAATGGTTGTTCGCCTTCCTGAAGAGAAAGTTGCCGGATCAAAAAAAATGTTGAACTATTCCCCTTCCGATACGCTTTTGGCTAATAATTATCAGATTACCATTTCTGATTACCAGCTTAAGTTTGGTCATGGATATGGCCGGAGTTATCAATTGGCCTCATCAACAAAAATTAAAGGCGTTGAAGCAGGTACACTTAAAATCCAATCTTCTAAAAACAGAACAACAGGATATAATTTTTCGTCAGAATATGATTTCCCAAATGGGTTTATCACCAAATGCCTTAATATTCCCGGTGATACGGCGGTTTCAACCTATTCAATCAGTGACGGTACAAAAACGCTCTACGAAGAGAAATATACTGCAATCAGAACTGACTCGGTGAGTCGTCACAGAGAAAAAGAGTTCTCATTAACGATCGGTGATGTCGTCATTGTACGACAATTAGGTCACGGACAGGCAAGCCTGGACAGTGCAAAGGTTTATGTTTCAGGTGTTTTGCAATTAAAATCTAAAGTCGAAATCGTGGATGACAGCGACAATAAACCGGGCGATGATTCAGATAAATGCATAACCAATCACAAACGCGAATTGAAGATCACCTTTGATGACGGGACAACAAAAACATTAACAGAATTAACCGGAGCAGTCATTACCAATATAAGGGACCTGTTTACCGCTATGCGGCAGGCTTATTTCGGAACTGCAATTGTCGACTGGATTGCCTGGGATGTGTATACCAAAAAATAATAATAGATAAACCAGTAATACCGTATTGCATCTATCCGGATTAAATCTGCTAAAAATAAATACCCGATCTGTTGGATAACAGGTCGGGTATTTATTTGAGTATTCCGGGCTACTCTTTTTCAGACTCCTTACCCGATCTGTGATCTGAAAGGAACGTCCCTTTAATTTTTTCAACTACACGCACATCATAACCAGTTGTATATTCAATTACGTAGAGCATTCTGTTGGTGTATCCACCCAAAGGAGCGGGTTTTACAAAATCATAATCAGCCTGAAGCAGCTCAACACCAGGGCTTGGGTTGGTTGCCGGAAATCCTTTCCCTGCTTTACCTAAAGAGGAGATAAAATGTAATGCCACATCGTATCCCTGGAAACTATACTGGGTTGGTTCACTCTGAAAAGTTGTGCGATACATCTCAATAAAATTAAGCACGCGCGAATTGTTGTAGTCGATAAAGTATGGCGCTACAAAATGCATATTAGTATTGTGAAATGATTCAATATCAATGCTTTGCATTTTAACAAACTCCTGCAGGCCTATAACCTTGATCTTATGAGTTTTCGACAAGGTATTTAATCTGGTCATCGCCACACTTACATTGGCTTCGCTTCCCTCTGCCAGAACAAAAACATTCCCGATACTGTCATTCACTAGGCCTTCAAGACCAAGCGCCTCCTCGGTAAGGATATTGTAAGATTTAACTTTGACATCCTTTTGGGAAAGCCTGTCGAGCAAATAGATTTCATCATCCGAATTGGATCCGTGATTTAGCAGAATAATATTTTGACCGGCAAAATTCTGCAAAACATAATCGGCCGTGCTTGCCAGCCGCACTCTTTTGCCGGGGTTGATAAGATAATATCCCGGGATTAACGATACAAACCGGGGATCCGGAGATAGCGGGGATACAACCGGAATATGGTTTTTAAAACTTAATTCAGTGATAATCTTCTGATCATTAGGATAGACCGGGCCAATAATAAGATCAAGGGTTAAAAACTCCGGATTTTTTACAAGCAGGTTAACTACGTCACTATCGTGATAGGTATCGTAAACAAACAATTTGAGTTTCATACCCAGTTCAGATAACCGCTCTGTTGCCAATAGTAACCCGGAATAGAATTCTACAAAACTATTTGAGCGAAGACTAAGCCTGGCCGAATCACTAAGATTCTGACAAAATGGTAAGTAAACACCAATTTCAAAGGTCTTATTCAAATCGGGGGAAGTGTTCGGTGGGGTATCCGCCAAAGTTTTTACAGGCTCATTGGTTACCTTCGAATCACCATCATTATTGAGTTTATTTTCAGATAATTTTGTGGCAGGTAATTTAATCACCACGCCTAATTTAAAACCATCCTTTAACGATGGATTTAGTTGCTCTAATTCGGCTTGTGAAATACCCATCCGCTGGAGCAGTTGAAAATAATTATCCCCTTTTACTATGGTATATTCGCTAAAAGCAGCTGGTTCTGAAGCCTTTTTGGAAAGGATAACTTCTTGACTGACCAATTTTTTTTGAAATGCGCCATCCTTAATTGCCGGTAATGCCCCGGAAGTTGTAATCTCCGCAGAAGCTGGAACAACCTTTTGTCTTACAATATCGTTAGAGGCCGGAACTTCTTTCGCAAGTAAAATATCCTTTTCCTTCCGATCATTTACGGCATTCCGTGAGAGGCTATCTTTTTTTTGGGGGAACACCTTTTTAAATAATACCGTCGCATGTGAAATAATATCTTTTGGTGACAATCCTTCCCTTAACGCTTTCCCTTTTTTTTGTTGAACACCCCCCTTTTGAACAGTTACTTCTTTTTGCGGAGCATTATTTGCAGCTGCTGTTTCAATCTTTTGCGCGGTTATTTCAACGGAATCACCAACCTCTTTTTTTGCTATTGTCCCGGCAGAGGTGCCACTGGGTATTGTTAAAACAGTCCCTTTAGATAAAATTCCGGTGACCGACGGATTTATTTTAAGAATCTCATCCTGAGTGGTATTAAACATTTTAGCAATAGCATACAGAGTTTCTCTTCGCCCTACTTCATATTTCACAAGCTGTATTCCTCCCGCTTTCCCTTCCTGACGAATTGAAAAAGGGGTAGGAATTCTCACCTGATCACCTGGATGAATACCACTTTTGAATTCAGGATTATATTTATAAAAATCATCCAGTGACAAATTGAACTTTCTGGCAATCGAATAGGGTGTTTCACCCTTGAATGCGGTATAAAAGGCATATTTCCTTACAGAGGTATCCTTGTTTTGATCTCCGGAAAAATCGCTTCCCTGAAGATTGGTTAACAGACAAAAGACCAGAAACAGGGCAGAAATAGCCGAAACTATTCGAAATTTAAAAACACTCAGAGACATATAACTTATGTTTATTTATGCTCCCCAAAGTTACGCATAAATTGAACCCGTTCGAACTCTGCCAGATTTGTTGTGTTATCCAGACTAAGTTTTCCCCTGAAATCGCCTATTGACTGGTAACCATTTTCCTCCATCCAATGGCTAATATTCTGAATTATACCGGAGATAGCAGAAAAACCATTCTTGTATAAAACAGATACCAGCTGAACGGTTGTAGCCCCAACAAGCAACATTTTTATGATTGTTTCCCAATTATGGATACCGGTTGAAGCCGAAAGGTCACTGTTTACGCGGTTTGCCATCATCCCAATCCATCGAAGAGAAAGTTTATAATCGGTATTCTGGCTTAAAACATCCGAGCTAATGATCTTCTGTTCGTGGATATCGACATCCGGACTGTAAAACTTATTAAACAATACTAATCCACGAACTTCCGAAAAGGATAAATCGCGGATAACGGCACCCAGATTGGAGAAATAAGGGCTGATTTTAAGTGAAATCGGAATGTTAATTTTGGATGAAACCCGAGATACAATATCAAAATACATGCTCTCGTTATCATTACTGGTTTGGGAGAGATTCGTGGGCAATACAAAAATATTCAGTTCAATGGCATCTGCTCCGGCGTCCTCCACTTTCCTGGCAAAAAAGGCCCATTCATGAGCAGTGGTGCAGTTGATACTCGCAATAACAGGAATAGTCAACACCTTTTTAGCCTCGGTAATAAGGTTCAGATAGTGTTTCAGATTATCTTTTTTTATCTGATAATCATAATAATCAAGGAATTCCAGGTTATTGTCCATCGGTCCAAGTTTCCTGAATTCATGTACAAATTCAAGATAAATCTCCTCCTCGAAGATCGATTTTAAAACAACAGCACCGGCACCAGCTTCCTCGATAGCCTTAAGATTTTCAATCGAATTGGTTAATCCACTGCTTCCTGCGATAATCGGATTCTTCAGATCAAGGCCAAGATAACTGACATTAAGATTAGTCATTGTCAAAATTATTGAGTTATTGATTCGATTTGTTTTTCAAAAAGTTATCCATATTCTCGGCAGCTTTACGACCATCCCCCATTGCGAGGATAACGGTTGCACCTCCTCGAACAATATCACCACCGGCAAACATCTCCGAAATAGAAGATTGCATCTTATCTTCATCCACCACGATAGTTCCCCATTTGGTAACTTTAAGATCAGGAAGACAGGATGGTATAAGCGGATTTGGAGAGACTCCCACCGCGACAACGACAAGGTCAATATCGAGATCAAATTCGGATCCTTCAATAGGCATCGGGCGGCGACGGCCTGAAGAATCGGGCTCACCAAGTCCCATCCTGTTCAGCCGCATCCCGCTCACGCGCCCCTTCTGATCAGCAAAATACTCCAGCGGATTACAAAGGGTCATAAATTCAACCCCCTCCTCTTTGGCATGTTTAACCTCTTCAACACGGGCAGGCATCTCTGCTTCGGAGCGACGGTAAATAATTATCGCCCGTTGGGCACCAAGCCGAAGAGCTGTCCGTACAGAATCCATTGCCGTATTCCCGCCTCCGATCACCGCCACATTTTTCCCCTTTAAAACAGGAGTATCCTTTTCATCCATTGCAGCCCCCATGAGGTTGACACGGGTCAGATACTCATTCGAGGAGAGTATTCCATTATAATTCTCACCCGGGATCTCCATGAACCGCGGAAGACCCGCTCCACTGGCAATGAAAAAACCCTGATATCCCTCCTCCCGTAAATCATCAAACGAGGAGGTTCTTCCAACAATATAATTAGTTTCAAATTTTACACCCATCTTGCGCAGGTTTTCCAATTCGAAATCAACCACTGAATTGGGTAACCTGAATTCGGGAATTCCATACTTTAATACCCCGCCGATTTCGTGCAAAGCCTCAAAAACAGTCACATCATACCCATACTTTACCATGTCACCGGCAAAAGAGAGTGACGCAGGACCGGAACCCACCGCAGCAATCTTAATCCCGTTAGGTTTGGCCGTATCCGGAATATTGGAAGAGCCTGAATTGCGCTCAAAATCGGCAGCAAACCGCTCAAGGTGCCCGATGGCTACTGCCGGCTTATCGGTCTTTTCAACATAAAAACATCGCGACTCACATTGCTTCTCCTGCGGACAAACTCTGCCGCAAACCGCCGGCAAGGCATTGGTCTCTTTTAACGTGGCAGCCGCCAGCAGAATCTCTCCCTGCTCGATATGCTTGATGAATTTTGGAATATTAATACTTACAGGACACCCCTCAATACAGGTTGGATTAACACAGTCCATGCATCGCGAGGCCTCGGTTAAGGCCTGGCTTAATTCAAGTCCCATATTAACCTCCTTGTCCTGATATTTCACCCTTATAGCAGGAGCCAATTCAGGCATCTTAACCCGGGGAATCAACATCCGCTCTTTATTCCTGGTCTTCGAGCGAAGTTCCGCCCGCCACATCTGGTTCCTTTCCTCCTTGAGGTATTCGGGGTTCAATGACATTTCCCTTAAAATTAAAACTTTTGTGAATAAATTTCCGTTGCCCTTCGCTCCTCCTGCAGATAACCTCCGAGCCTCATCAGCATCTCATCAAAATCTACCTGGTGAGCATCAAACTCGGGACCGTCAACACAGGTGAATTTGGTTTTCCCTCCAACGGTAACGCGGCAAGCCCCGCACATTCCCGTGCCGTCAACCATAATTGAATTTAAACTGGCTTGTGTTGGAATACTATATTTCTTAGTTAATAACGAAGCAAATTTCATCATAATCGCAGGTCCAATAACGATGCACTCATCCACTTTTTCACGCAGAATAATCTCCTCCATTCCTGCCGTTACCAAACCCTGTCGGCCATGCGAACCATCATCGGTCATAACAATTACTTCATCTGACCATTTGCGAATCTCATCCTCAAGAATTATTAATTCCTTATTTCTGGCGGCAATAACTGTAATTACCCGATTGCCCGCCTTTTTAAACGCCTCTACAATGGGTAACAAAGGAGCAACACCTACACCACCTCCGGCAGCAAGCACGGTCCCGATATTTTCAATATGGGTAGGTTTTCCAAGCGGACCAACCAGATCGGTAATCGAATCACCAACTTCAAGCGCCACCAACTTGGATGAGCTAACCCCCATAATCTGTACAACCAGGGTAATCGTCCCCCTTACCGAATCGGCATCTGAAATGGTTAATGGAAATCGCTCCCCATCTTCTCCAATGCGTAATATGACGAAATTACCCGGTTTTCGCGATTTGGCGATTAGTGGATTCTCTACAATCAACTGAACTACTTTATCCGAAAAATACCTCTTCTCGATAATCTTATTCATAAACAACAAAATTATATTACTGAAAATCAAACTATACCATCGTGAGAGAATATGGTGAACAAGCAAACAGGGATGTCTTTAAACAATAAGCCTAAGCCTGCCACCATCCTATATTCTGCGTGCAAAATTGCAAAAATTAATGAATTGAAGTTAAACGGCTTGCTAAATTAGATTCATTATATTTTAACAATTACACACACATTTTTTTGGCCTCAATTCCAGGAAAAAAACTAATTTTAAATCCTTAACCAAAGAGAATACCCTGTTAAATGAAACAAGCGATGAGTAATATTTTCACCCACGTCAGTATGATCCAACAGATGACCTGTGGCGAGTTACCCCAATGGATCGGAAAAAGTTGTCCGGGAATTAAAAACTAAATCACAAATTAATTATGTCAAACCAACAAAATAGAAAATCACGCGACGGGGTGGTTTATTCTACCGCAGACAATTTCGAATACACCTATCATGCAGAGGATCAAAATCAGCAAACCCTCCCTCCTGCAAAACAAAACCTGAAAGTATTACTTGATAAAAAACAGCGCGCAGGAAAAAAGGTTACCCTGATAACCGGATATATCGGCATGGAGGAGGACCTTAAAGAACTTGGAAAAAAAATCAAATCAAAATGTGGCGTGGGAGGTTCGGTAAAAGATGGAGAGATCCTTATCCAGGGTGATTTCCGCGACCGGATCATCGAACTGCTGCTGGTTGATGGCTACAAAGCTAAAAAAGCCGGAGGATGATGGGGAGATTTTGAGATGGGGAGAGGGACCGCAGAACGAGTCAGTACGACTGAGTTAAATCAGGCCAATTAATCTTCGCAGGGATGACCGGATTGTAGAATTAATGAAATGTCAGCATCCCAACCTCGAAGAGGTGACAGGATTATAGAATTAATGAAATGTCAGCATCCCAACCTCGAAGAGGTGACAGGATTGTAGCCAATGAGGCTATATAGATGTTCTTTTATATTTAGTTACCTCTACGATAAATATACCCTTGCCAAACCACAGTTACTTCGCAAAGGAGCCAAAGAGATTAGTTAATATTCAGTGTACGTCAGACGGATTAGTGTTTTGGCGATTTGGCGGCATCTTTTCATTTTTCAACTCCTGGAAATGGTTTATAAAATTTTGGAAATACAACATTAATTCCTTCCTGTTACACAAGTAGTAAAAATTACCACAAAGAATACCACCTACCTATTCCCCCCAAAAAACAATACTCAAAGAAAATGGTTATTATAATTATGCAATGAATATCAGGTTAAGTTTTATCTTTACATTTGTACGATTCTATCTAAATATTAACATTTGATCCATTTAATGGCTGATTCAGAAAAAAATTTACTCAACCATATTGATTCTCCCAAAGACCTCCGGAAATTAAAGGAAAATGAACTTTCCACTATTTGTTCTGAGTTAAGAGAGTTTATCATCCGGGAGGCTGCAGCAAATCCAGGCCATCTGGGAGCAAACCTTGGTGTAGTAGATCTTACTGTTGCTCTTCATTATGTCTATAATACGCCCTACGATAAGTTGATATGGGATGTCGGCCATCAGGCTTACAGTCATAAAATCCTTACCGGTCGCCGGGAGGTATTTGGAACAAACCGATTATATAAGGGGATCAGCGGGTTTCCAAAAATGACGGAGAGCGAATATGACGCCTTTGGTGTTGGACACTCATCTACCTCAATATCAGCAGCCCTGGGAATCGCGATTGCTTCGGGGCTTCAAGGGGAAACAGACCGAAAAGTCATTGCTGTTATTGGCGATGGTTCGATGACTGGCGGCATGGCCTTTGAAGGATTAAACAACGCAGGTGCTTCGAATGCCGACCTGCTGGTTATTCTGAATTACAATAATATGTCGATTGATCCCAATGTTGGCGGAATCAGCAAGTATTTTATTCAGATGCAAACATCACCGGTCTACAACAGCCTAAAAACAAAAATCTGGAAGGCATTGGGTAAGTTCAAATGGATTGGAAACCTTGCACGACAAATACTTCAGAAACAACAGCAGGCATTAAAATCAGTTGTTTTCCGAAACAGCAATCTGTTCGAATCATTTGGATTCCGTTATTTTGGGCCCGTTGACGGCCACGATGTAGTTGGATTAGTACATATTCTGCACGATTTAAAGGCGATTCCGGGACCCAAAATCTTACATGTTATTACTAAAAAAGGGAAAGGGTTCACACCTGCAGAGAAAGATGCCACAAAATGGCATGCAGCCCCCGGAAAATTTGATATTCATACAGGTGAGATTTTCTCTAAAACTTCGGATATTCCCGAATCTCCCAAGTATCAGTATATTTTTGGTGCCACAATAATAGAACTTGCACAACAAAACGAAAAGATAGTTGGAATTACACCTGCAATGCCTTCGGGTTGCTCGCTCAATATGATGATGAAAGTCTTCCCGCAGCGAACCTTTGATGTTGGAATTGCCGAGCCTCATGCGGTAACATTCGCAGCCGGATTAGCCGTTGGAGGGCTGGTGCCATTTGTAAATATCTACTCTTCGTTTATGCAGCGGTCGTATGATCAGATCATTCATGATGTTGCACTGCAAAATCTGAATGTTGTATTTTGCATGGACCGCGGTGGCCTTGTTGGTGCAGATGGGCCTACTCACCACGGAGTTTTCGACCTGGCATTTATGCGCAATATACCCAACATGACTGTTTCAGCTCCAATGGATCAGCTGGAGCTGAGAAATCTCATGTACACGGCTCAACTTCCCGACAAGGGCCCATTTAGCATCCGTTATCCCCGTGGAAACGGCCCGCTGACCGAATGGCCAAAAGAATTTACGGAGATCCCGGTTGGAAAAGGACGAAAGCTTAACGATGGAACAGAGCTGGCCATATTATCAATTGGCCATGTAGGTAATTTCGTGTCAGAAGCAGTGTCCAGACTCACGAGTGAAGAAATCTTCTGTGCCCATTATGACATGCGTTTTGTCGCTCCGATTGACCTGGAAATACTTAACCAGGTCGCTGCAAAATTCGACACCGTAATCACCGTCGAAGATGGAATTATCGAGGGAGGTCTGGGCAGCGCAGTTGCGGAATGGTTCTCGCTCTCCAAAAAACACGTGCGTGTTATCAGGCTCGGTGTTCCATTAAAGTTTATCGAACATGGCTCACAAGATGAATTATATCGCGAATGTGGATTTGATGCCTTAGGAATTTACCAAACGGCACACGAATTGGTTACACCTGGAAACCTGAAAAGTCATTCTAAAGCTACTGAAAAAGGAGAATTGCATCTGGAAAATGAGCTTAAAAAGGAGAAGTCAAAAAGTTAATAACGAAAATAGGATAGCATCATTTTGCAATTTTGATTTTGGACCGGAAAAATTTATTCGTGGGATATTTTGGCATACTACTGAAATTCAAAATTATATATCAAACAGACTGAATGATTACAGGATTGATTAAAACAAAAATTCAAGATAATACAATGTTGATTTCAACTAAAAAATGTCAGAAAATATTATTCTGTTTTATTGGAAATTTTTATATTTTTGCAAGTCTTAAACAGAGGGGAACGCAATGAACTACCTTTCACAATATACTATTCCGTTTTCCGGGTTAAAAGAGGGAGAGCATTTATTTGACTTCATAGCAGATGACCGCTTTTTTGCCGGATTCGAAGAGAGTGAAATAACGAAAGGGAGTGTAGCTGTTCAGGTAAAACTTGAAAAGCGATCAACTTATCTAAGGTTAAGTTTTGCACTCAAAGGGGAAGTCGAATTAATATGCGACCGTTGTCTGGAGAACTATTTACAACCAATTAAAAGTAGTTATCCGATGTTGGTCAAGTTTAGCGAAACTGAAACTGATGATGGTGACGAGGTGATTTATATTCATCCGGGGTCACATCAGGTCGAGGTTGCCGGTTTAATTTATGAATTTGTTGTATTGAGCATTCCAATCAGGCATGTTCATCCTGAAGGGAAAAAGGGTAAAAGCCAATGTAACCAGGAGATGCTTCATAAATTGGAGGAATATAAGGCACCTGAAACAGAACAGAGTTCGGAGATTGATCCCAGATGGAACGATTTGAAAAAAATTATTGATAAATAAAGTTAAGATTATTAAAAATGGCACATCCTAAGCACAAACATTCGAAAACAAGAAGAGATAAACGCAGAACACATGACAAAGCGGTTATTGCAACATTAGCAACTTGTTCCAACTGCGGCGCAACTGTAAAATTCCACACCGTATGTCAGGACTGCGGCTACTACAGAGGCAAGCTGGCTATCGAAAAAATCGCAATGGTTTAATTTTATTAAACAGGGTTTATCAATTTAATTGATGTTTAAAGCAACAATTGAGTTTAGGCCTTATCTAATATTGATTACCTTTTGATGGTTTTTGATTGATTATTCTTTGATTGTAATTAATTAATAACATTATTTGATGGCTAAGCCAACATTCAATGAGGTTAAAGCGTTAAATTCAATTGCGCAGGACACAAAAATAATGGGGAATATCGAGTCGGAAGGAGATTTTCGTCTGGACGGAGTTTTGGATGGAATTCTCAATTGCACCGGCCGGGTAGTTTTAGGTCCCGAGGCGAAGCTTAAGGGTGAAATTCATTCCAATACTGCTGAAATTGCAGGAAACGTAGAAGGTGAAATTTTTGTAACCGATCTGTTGTCATTAAAATCGACTGCCGTTATAACAGGCGATTTGGTTATGGGCCGTTTTTCGGTGGAACCGGGTGCCCGTTTTTCAGGAATCTGTAAAATGAATGCCGGCGAAAAAATAAAGTCTGATATTGAATTTGCATCCAATAATTAAAAGGTCAAAATAATAAACAATCCTATTTCAAAAGAAGAGCCGGAAGAAAAATAAATTCTTCCGGCTCTTCTTGCAATACAGGTAACTTTTTAATCTTTATTTTTGTAAATTGACAAAGTTATTGAACCTGTCATTTAGGCCATATATTCGGATTGAAAAAGAGACATCAGCTTGAATATACGATTAGTTATTAATATTGAAAATTGAAACAATGAACAGTCTGGAAAGTGCAGTCACTTATTTTGAAACAGCATTTCGGGAGGAGATCAGCAAGATCCAAAGCACCGCTCCTCCTAAGCTTTATGAACCTGTTGGCTATTCACTGATCATTGGAGGAAAGCGGCTTAGGCCCGCTCTGATGCTTCACGCCGCATCGCTATTCACCGAATCCGTTGAACATGTGCTGCCTGCGGCAATGGCAATTGAGATTTTTCACAATTTCACCCTCCTCCATGATGATATTATGGACCACGCTGACTTGAGACGCGGATTGCCTACTGTCCACAAAAAATACAGTGAAAACACCGCCATACTCAGTGGAGATGCCATGTCAATCATTGCGTTTAAATACCTTGCCCGCGGAAGTCATGACCGGTTACCCGAATTACTTGATCTCTTTTCGACTACCGCGCTTCAGGTTTGCGAGGGACAACAATTGGACATGGATTACGAAACCATGGAAAATGTATCGATTGAAAATTACATCGAAATGATCCGGCTCAAAACTGCGGTACTAATTGGTTGCAGCCTGAAAATCGGCGCATTACTGGCCAACGCAAATCCTACGCAAGCCAATTTACTCTATGAATATGGCATCAATGTGGGGCTTGCATTTCAACTGCAGGATGACTGGCTTGACGTTTACGGCAATCCGGATCTATTTGGGAAGAGTAAAGGAGGTGATATTTGTGCCAATAAAAAAACCTACCTTTTGCTAAAAGCAATCGATGCTTGTGATCCAGCTACCCTGCTGGAATTAAATCTATGGCTGGCACGAACAGATTTTGATCCGATTCAAAAAATTGCCGTCGTAACAGCTATTTATGAAAAGACCGGAGTAAGTGAGCAAACCCAAAAGTTAATGAACCATTATCACAGTAAGGCCTTAGAGGCTCTGGAGCAGATGACTATCCCCCCAGCCTCCCGTGAGACGCTTAAAGCATTTGCAGGTGAGGCCATTGTGAGGAATAAATAAGACAAAAATTATTCCCCCCTTAAAAAAGATTTAATAAAAAATTATTTTACCAATGAAGGTTATTGATATTATTCAGCACGCTGAGAAAACCGTTTTCTCTTTTGAATTACTCCCTCCGCTGAAGGGACAAAAAGCAGAAAAATTATACCGCACCATCGATGAATTAATTGAATATAACCCTCAGTATATCAACATAACAACTCATCGCGATGAAGTTGAGTTCCGTGAATTACCAGGCGGACTCCTGCAAAAAAAAATTGTCCGTAAACGTCCCGGCACCGTTGCAATTGCCGCAGCGATCCAGCATGCCTACAAGATCCCCGTTGTTCCACACGTGGTTTGTGGCGGATTTACCCGAGAGGAGACTGAAAATATGTTGCTTGATCTTAACTTTCTCGGAATCAAAAATGTACTCGCCCTTCGTGGTGACGGACTAAAGTCTCAGAGCATTTTTGCCCCCGAAAGCGAAGGACATGCTCATGCCAGCGAACTGGTTGAGCAAATTGCTAACCTTAAACAAGGAAAATATCTTGACCCGGATATTAAAAATACTGCTGCCCTTGACTTCTGTATCGGTGTTGCAGGTTACCCCGAAAAACATTTCGAAGCCTCAAACCTGGATATCGACTTAATAAACCTCAAGGGAAAGGTGGACGCAGGTGCCGATTATATTGTCACTCAGATGTTTTTTGACAATCAGAAATATTATGACTTTGTCGACCGTTGCAGGGCGATCGGAATTACAGTTCCTATCATACCTGGTATTAAACCGCTGGCGATGATGAATCAAATCACCGTATTGCCTAAACTGTTCAGCATTGATATCCCCGAAGAATTTGCAAAAGAAATACGAAAATGCAAATCCAACGATGATGCCAGAGCAGTGGGAACAGAGTGGGCCATAGCACAGTCACGCGATTTAATCGCCCATAAAGTCCCATGTCTCCATATTTATACGTATGGAATTTCTGATAATACACGTCAGATTGCCAAAGCGGTGATTTAATCATTCACATATTGAAGCTAATTAATTGTAATAACTGCTATCATGATATTAAGAATAGGCGACAAAGTAAGATTTCTCAATGAAGTTGGTGGTGGACGCATTACCTCTGTCGTCAGTAAGGATGTGGTCAATGTTGAAACCGATGATGGTTTTGAGGTTCCAACAATGATTAACAACCTGATCGTTGTCAATGCTGCCGAAGTTTATGAAAGCGGAAGATCCCGCAACACGATTGCTGAGACTAAACCAGAACCTGCACCGGAAAAGAAAATTGCCAAACCCGCGGATCCCTGGTTTTCAGATAAAAATCAGATTACAGGGAAAGACGAACCACAGCATCTCTTTGTACTGGTCCCTGATATCCCGTCAAATCCAACCTCCGGAAATATCGCAATGTACCTTGTAAATAATTGCAACGACACATTGCTTTTCCGCTTTACACAGAAAACAAAATACAATTACGAAACCGTTACTGCCGGCTCGGTAAGTCCTAATTCAAAAGTTCATCTTGGTTTAATTAAACCGGAGATGATCGCAGATTTACCTGTCTATTGTTTTCAGTGGCTCAATTTCAGAAAACGTTCCAAAGAGCTTGAATCGTTCCGGCAAAAGGAGATTACCCTCTCGGCTGTTAAATTTTACAAACCAAATAGCTTCGTAATCTCGAGGATTTTTAAGGTCCCTGTAATGGCCATTCAACTTCATGAAAATCCCTTAAAAGCAGAACTGGAAAAACTCTCAGAACGCGATTTCCAACAGGCTGTTGCCCATAAGGAACCCAAAAAAAGAGAATCTGCAATTGTATTACCCGATACGGAATTAGTTGAGATTGATCTTCATATTCATGAGTTACTCGATGATTTCAATAAGCTAACCAATACGGAGATGCTAACCGTACAGATGGATAAATTTCATCAGGAGCTGGCTAAAGCCATAAGTTCGGGGGTGAAAAAGATCGTGTTTATCCATGGTGTTGGAAATGGAACACTTAAAAATGAACTTCGACGCGAATTGCAACGAAAATATTCCAAATATACCACCCAGGACGCCTCCTTCCGGGAATATGGCTATGGAGCAACCATGGTAATTTTAAGAAAATAGGGCACGGGGGTGCGAAGACACGAGGGCTCGAAGGTACGACTGAACGAAGGAGAGAAAGGGCGACTGCACGCAAAGCACAGCGGAGTCCAGATTAGTGCAGCGCCTCGGGAACGGAACAAGGGCATGATTGACAGTACGATATAAAACCTTATCTTCTCTAAAATAAACCTTGGTAGCCCTGTAATGACTACACCCATTCCGAGACCTTCAGCGGGCAAATCTACGCCGTAGTGGCGAGCTACATTCTGACGGAACGGCTGGCAGAAACGATGGGGCGACATCACGACTTCACGAAGGTACTACTGCACGATGGTACGACTACGAAAAAATTATAACGGCAGTTTGTATCCAGTCCTGAAATAGGTTTACAGAAAAATATAATCGGTATTATCCAATAAAACTGATTGTTACAAACCCCGAAGGGGTAATATGATTGCAGCAAAAAACGAGATGATCATAATAGTCCAAACCCTCGTATGTTTGCCGAGGGATTAACGAAACACAAATATAGGCGAATATGGTAGATTTGAATTTTATTTACAGGAAAGAAAAGTCTGGGAATAGCAACGAACCCTTGATAACAATTTTAGTATATCGTCTTTCAGATTTTG
>CANJNY010000054.1 GCA_947475715.1 Prolixibacteraceae bacterium | reverse complement strand
CATATAGCAGGTCATAAAGGTATCATCCAATCCGAACCAAAGTATCCCACCAATAGGATTGGGAAGATATCCGCGACATTGAGCCACAAAGGAGAATCCGGTTTGTTGGGTCGAAACGGCTCTTTCGTGCACATAAGTTACAGAATCAACTTTCCACTCCATGGGGCGCCAACGGTAAGGTGAACCATAAGGACCAGCGCCTAAATCTTTCGTCATATCGAGTTGTGTTCCTTCGTAATGATCTCTCATCAAGTTTATTACGTCATTTACTGAAAGTAATGAATCAACTTTAACCCAAAGTGGCATACGATTTGTCGCATATTTGTTTTCATCATAGTTTACTTTACCCATGGCGTAACTTTCGTATTGCTTCATCTGCTTATTTACCTTATTGAATCCGGACCATACCCTTGCCTCGCAAAAGCGGGCAGCGCTGAAAGTTACCGGCGCATAAGTATCTGAGAAGCTAAAATCGTTATTTTTACCATCAAACCAACCCTTTTCACGGGCAAATGAGATTACATCTGATGAAAAGAGGCAATTTTTAGGATCATTTAATGGAAAGCGGGTTATTCGTGCCTGATTTGCATGGCCCGAAATATAGCCGTCAGGAACCCGCATCGCGACCCAGACTGCCCCTTTTTGACCCTCCCCTTTACCGATCATCTCCAGAATCCATACTTCATTTGGATCGGCTATAGAAAATGATTCTCCTTCTGAAGCATATCCATAATTTTTAACCAGATCTGTCATTATTGTAATGGCTTCGCGGGCACTTTTTGAGCGTTGTAATGCAATATAAATCAGGCTTCCATAATCAACTATTGCATCCTTTTGGGTAAATAGTTCTTTTCTCCCGCCATAAGTTGTCTCACCAATGGCAACCTGGTTTTCATTCATATTTCCGGTCACCTGCCAGGTATGTTTCACCTGAGGAATCTTGCCTAAATATTTTCCGGTATCCCATTCATAAACATCAAGCATAGCCCCTTCTGGATAATCCGTGGCTGGCCAGAAGTATAGCTCTCCATAAAGGGTGTGCGAATCAGCGGAATAGGAAATCATTGCAGAGCCATCTTTTGTAGCACCTTTGGAAATCAGGAAATTAGTACAGCCATTCACCGGGGTTACCTGTAATGCGACTGAGATCAGCAATAGAAATAATAGTCTGGATTTAAACATTGCGAATTTTATTAGTACCGTTTCGACAAAAATAGGAAAATAGTTTCACTGTTAATTTTTGAAACTACCCGATTATCTGTTTTTTTAATGAGTTTTATCAGTTATTTTCAATCCGATAAACAATTCCTGCGATATGATTGCTGATTGAGCCGGTAACTGACGAATAGACATTAATCTCCCCTCGTGAAGCAAGTACTCCAAGAAAAGCAAAGATGAGGGCCTCTTTATAATCGATTAATGAGTTATCGGGTAAAATTATGGTACACGAAGTTTTAGCTCTGAGTCGTTTGATTAGGAACTTGTTATGTGCACCCCCGCCGGTGATTAGCAGTTTACCCCCGTTGGGTGTTGATTTCGAAATCTGATCGGTTATATGCTCATAGATCGTAGCAGCCTGGTCTTCAACGGCCAGATCGGAACTTTCCAAACGCGAGGTTATCTCCCGATCGATCCATTCACGTCCCAGCGATTTTGGCCAGGGTTGATTAAAATAGGGTAATCTGTTTAATCTGTTAAGTAATGATTTACTCACACTCCCTGAGGCTCCCATTTGACCATCTATATCGAAGGATAATCCGTTCTGCCTTGCAAGAGAATTGAGAATTATATTGGCCGGACAAATATCATAAGCAATTCGGTTTTCCGCTTGTTCAAAAGAGATATTTGCGATTCCTCCGATATTCAGGCAATAGTCATATTCCCCAAAGAGGAGTTTATCTCCAATAGGAACCAGTGGTGCCCCTTGACCATTTAGTGCGACATCAAGGTTTCTGAAATCGCAAATTGTTGATATATTAGTTGTTGCAGCGATGGAGGCGCCATTTCCAAGTTGGAATGTGAATTGATTTTCCGGCTGATGAAATATCGTATGTCCGTGTGAGGCTATTAATTCCGGAATTTGTTTCCCCTTGAGAAATTCCAGGATCACTTCTCCGTTAAAACGACCATATTCATTATTTAGCAGCATTAAATTTTCACCACTCAACAGCGGTGCACTTTTAAGTTTTTCAATCCAGCGGGGTGAATAGTTGACTGTTTTTGTGTCTATGAACTCATAGCTCCACTGTCCCCCCGATTCAGAGAATCTGCACAAGGCGATATCAATTCCGTCAAGTGATGTTCCGGACATGGTTCCAAGAACTAAAGTGCTCATTTGTATATTATTGCTTTATATTCAGAACTGTTATCCCTGTTGTCGGTGACTACAAGTTTAAGCAGATGAGATTTTTTGTATGAAATCCGCTCCGGGTCAAAAGTATAAGTCAACAGAGCTTCTTTTTCATCAAATTCAAAGAGGACCCATTTTCCATCAAATTCTCCGCGATAAGATTTGATGCCTGACAGGTCATCATTGATTCTGAATTGAACTTTCGCAGGATCTGTGAGGTTTTTTTTATCTTTGATGCTCAGGGGAGTAATAGTGGGAGGGGTCTGATCCACTGCAACCGAGAAATTACCCATAACAGTTGTTTTGACGGTCACCCATCCTCGTGAATACTCCCCGCCGATCCCCCTTTTTTTACTATTCTTAGAGTCGACAGAGACGATTAAGGCTTTATTTTCTAAGTTTTCGGGTATTCGATCAACCTTTAAAGATAACGAATAGGGGATGTGAACTGGGACAGCTATGGAATTTATCTGATGGAGAGCACAATAGGATCCACCTGGTCCGGGTGCCGATTTCCAGATGAATTTCAAATTTTCATACAATGCACCTTTGGGGATCTCAATTCTGATTTTATCATTTTTAAAGTCATTTTCCCTGTCAAAGAAAAATTCTTTGGTAAAGGATCTGTTTATTAAAGGATTTAGCGACTTTTTTGAGATCGTTTTAAATTTTAAACTTGCCTTGTTTTTAAATGCATCGCTGACGATAATCTCAAATTCATGTCCCTTTCCGTCTTCAAGGTTTAGGATACCATTATTAATAGAAGGTGAATAAATATCAAGATAATTTCCGGGTAGCCTGAAAAGCCGCTCTATCCAACGATTTGATTTGATATGTTCTTCATAATCGGCCTGAGCATTGGCATATCTCGAATCATTAAAGAGAAAATCAGACATTTTAAATCCGAAAACTTCTTTTTTGTCACAAAATAATGCGGCAGAAAAAATTCCACATTTTAAACCTGTGCCGTTAAAGTAATCTTCAGCCTGGATTCCAAATCCAATTTTCCCAAAAACTTCTATTGGAGCATTATTTTTCAATCGGTATCCTCCCGGAACGCGGATCGTTTCGAATCTTTTTTTTATCCGGTCTTTCCCAATATTAGTTGCTTCGTTTAAGGGGTAAGCATATAATGCAATTATGTTTGGAGTGCTGTTATCGGTAATGCCCAGTTTAGCAAAGAGCGGATTTAAGGCTCTTTCAGATTTGGTATCCCTGATTTCGAAATGGAGATGGGGGCCTCCGGAGCTGCCGGAATTTCCCGACCAGGCGATAATATCACCTTTGTTAAAATAAAAATCCCCGGATGAAGGGGTTAGATTCATTGCAAAACTTTCGCGGGTGTACTGTTTTTCCCTGACGTAATCCTGAATTTTGGGGTGAAATCTTCGCAGGTGGCCATACACGGTTGTAGTTCCATCAGGATGATTGAGATACAGAACATTACCGTAACCGGTAGGTGAGATCCCTATTCTTGAAACATAACCATCTTTTACCGCATATACCGGGAGTCCTATCTTTCCCTGGGTCCGAAAATCAAGGCCTGAATGGAAATGATTTGGCCTTAGTTCTCCAAAATCTCCGGCAAAAAACCATGGAGCTTTTAATGGACTGGTAATTGGCAAATTATCAGTTTTTTTTTGAGCAAAAACATTAAGAAGACCAGAGAGATACAGCAGTAAAATTGAGCAAAGAAGACGCATTATGTTACTAGTTTCAGAGATTTTACAAAAATAGTAAACTTTTAAACGCTAAGTATTACATTTAATTGATCAGGAAGTTTCTGAAATATGATTTAAATATTAACTTTGTCTCTGTAAACGAAAAGTATGACTGAGCGGGAATCTGAATTACTAAGAGAGTTTAAGGGAAAGCTTGATAAACTGATCGATCAGTATTTGCGTGTTAAGAGCGAGAATCAGCTTTTAATTGAAGAAAATTCGCAGTTGAAAGAACAGATCAGGTTTCTTGGTATGGGTAATGAAGAGCTTTTAAAGCAGAGGGAAGATTTGAAGTTTGCAAAATCATTGCTTGGTGCTGATCAGGATTCGCACGGAGCAAAATTGAAGATAAACAGAATAGTGCGGGAAATAGACAATTGTATTGCTCTGTTAAATAAGTAATAGACAATGCTATGGATGATAAACTTTCGATAAATATCAATATAGCTGACCGTTTGTATCCTTTGAGAGTAGATCGCAAAGAGGAAGAGGATATAAGGAAGGCTGCGAAGATTATCAACGAAAAGGTGGTACAGTATAAGCAGAAATATACTGGCAAGGATGTTCAGGATTGCCTTGCAATGGCAACATTGCAATTTGTGATTCAAAAGTTTGACACCGAAAAACGGATGGATACTTCACCTTTGGTCAATGAATTGGAAGTAATGAATGATTTTCTTTCTGAGTTTTTGGAAAAGGAAATCTAGTTTTAACTTTTAATAGCCCCGCATCATTAAATTACACCGGTTGTTCAGTATTTCTGAAGAGGCGTAGTTTGAGTATGCGGTATTTTTTTAATAAATCTTTAAACGTATTTTACGAATGGAAATAGTAATCACAGGCATTGTTACGCTGTTAATAGGAGCTACCGCTTCCTATTTTCTGTGGGAAATGATCCTTAAAAAAAGCAAACAAAAACTTCTGGCAGATGCCGAAGTACAGTCAGAAATGCTCAAGGAGAAAAAAATGCTCCAGGCAAGAGAGAAATTTATTCAATTGAAATCGGAGCATGAAAGCTATATCAATGAGCGAAATCTCCGCATATCGAGCTCCGAGAATAAACTAAAGCAAAAGGAGACGATTTATCTTCAACGCAAAGAGGAGTTGCAACACAGCATTAAAGAACTCGAGATGTCTGAACGTGAGATTGATACGATCCGTGAAAACTTAAGTATTCAACTTGAATTGGTTGAACAAAAAGAGGAGGAGATGCTCAAAATCAGGAAGCAGCAAATTCAGCAACTTGAAGCTTTATCCGGAATTTCTGCTGATGAGGCTAAATCGCAACTTATCGATTCCTTGAAAAATGAGGCCAAAACAGAGGCCATGTCATTCATCCAGGAGATCATGGACGAAGCTAAAATGAACGCAAATAAGGAGGCGAAGAAAATTATCGTTAAATCAATTCAGCGTGTGGCTTCCGAAACGGCGATTGAAAATTCTGTTACCGTTTTTCATATCGAAAGTGATGAAATCAAGGGACGGATTATTGGCCGCGAAGGGCGTAACATTCGTGCACTTGAAGCGGCAACGGGCGTTGAAATCATTGTGGATGATACCCCAGAGGCAATCGTCCTTTCAGCATTCGATCCTGTCAGACGTGAGATTGCCCGTCTTGCACTTCATCAACTAGTCACCGATGGCCGTATTCACCCTGCCCGGATTGAGGAGGTCGTTAATAAGGTTAAAAAGCAAATCGAAGAGGAGATCATTGAAACCGGAAAACGGACAACCATCGACCTTGGGGTACACGGTTTGCACCCTGAATTGATCCGGATGATCGGAAAGATGAAATATCGCTCCTCGTACGGACAAAATTTATTGCAGCATTCACGCGAAACTGCCAACCTTTGTGCAATCATGGCAGCAGAGCTTGGCCTAAATCCTAAGCGTGCCAAACGTGCAGGTCTTCTGCACGATATTGGTAAAGTTCCTGATGATGAACCGGAATTACCGCATGCAATCCTTGGAATGAAACTTGCTGAGAAATTCAAGGAAAAACCTGATATCTGCAATGCAATTGGTGCGCATCATGATGAAATAGAAATGGAGACCTTAATTGCTCCAATTGTTCAGGCTTGTGATGCAATATCCGGTGCCCGTCCGGGTGCCAGACGTGAAGCAGTTGAATCGTATATCAAAAGGTTGAATGATCTTGAAAATATGGCTCTCTCTTACCCGGGTGTTACTAAAACCTATGCCATTCAGGCAGGAAGAGAATTGAGAGTCATCGTGGGGAGCGATAAAATGACCGATACAGAGGCCGAAAACCTCTCTTATGATATTGCTAAAAAGATCCAGGACGAGATGACCTATCCAGGTCAGGTAAAGATTACTGTTATCCGTGAAACACGTGCGGTTAGTTATGCCAAATAGGAAATTGTCTTTTAACATAGTTGAAAAAGGGGCCTTAGTGAGCCCCTTTTTCTTTTTAGTATTTCCTTAGTTTATCCAATAGCCTGTTTGTGATAGCCACTTTTTCTCCATTGCGGGTAAACTGATAACATTGCTTCAATACATGTAAAAGCCATTTTATTAGGGTTCCTTCATTTAAAGTGGTGGCCAATACCGTTTTCTCTTTATGCTCATGAACAATATAATCCAATTCTTTCGATCCGATAATGGCACCTTTATGCTCCATATTGATATAAAATAAATAGGGGTTTGCATCCTCTCCGTAAACCTCTTTGGATATTTCCGGACCGTAATATCCTAAAATTAGATATTGACCAATACGGATGGGGTGAATTGGAAGTTCTAACCGCTGAGCAATAATACAGTATAAAGTAGTCAATGAGACGAGATTTCCTTTTCGGGAGACTAATAAATTGTTAATCACACAATTTTCGGGAGCATTGAGGTCGGATGTATTTAACTCAAAATGATAAACATCAAAAAACAGATGATTTATTACTGAAACTTTCTCGAGTGAGGTATAAGCTTCATTTAATTCTAACCAAATATCGCGGGTAATCTTTTGAATAATAAGGTCAATCTTTTCGGCCACTATTGCCGGATGATGAATCGAGCTTGCAAGGATCCATCCGGCAAGGAGTGTTTTATCCTCTGAATTGGCCCAGAGAGCCGTTTTATCAACCAACAGGGATAATTTCAAATCAAGAATAATTAATTCAAGACGATCGTGTTGAAGTAAACTCACCGATGAACTTAACGCGTATTCCAAAACAGGCAATAATGAAGGGCCCGATTCAAGCAACTTATCCCTGACAGCAATGTATACCTCCTGGTCGCGATCGTCTAATAACGCAAGCAGGGTATCAATGTTTATATCTTTTTCCATGCTATTGGGTAAGCTTATCCAGAATCTTTGTAACCAGCAATTTCATAACTCCTTTATAATCAGGATTTGCCTGAAGTGTTATCCGGTTTGCGATTGTGATACATATTGTCAGAGCCTGATGTCCCAGAAGTTGGCTTAATCCGTAAATTGCAGAACACTCCATTTCGTAATTTGTGATTTTCAGATTGTTAAAACGAAATGATTCAATTTTGGAATTAAGATTTCGGTCTGCAATTTTTAAACGCAACTCTCTTCCCTGAGGGCCATAAAATCCCGGAGCAGAGATGGTGACACCCGAAACAAATTCAGTATCCACAATTCTGTTATAAAGCACTTCATTGCAATTAACCACATAGGGTGATGCAAGCAAGTGGCTCCAGTTCGTATACGCTTTAAAAGCATCCTCAAATTCTGAATCGGCAAACTCATCACGTCGGGCATAAAAATTCAATAACCCGTCGAAGCCGATGGCTTTAAGGGATACTAAACAGGTATTAACCGCTATTTCAGGCTGCAAGGCTCCGGAGGTTCCAATCCGAATGAAATTAAGGACCGTTTTATTGGGTTTTATTTCACGTTGGTCCAGATCAATATTGACCAGGGCATCAAGTTCGTTTAGCACAATATCAATATTGTCTGTTCCAATTCCGGTGGAGAGGACTGTCATTCGCTTCCCCTTGTAACTTCCTGTTATTGTGATAAATTCGCGATTCTGAATTCTGAATTCAGTAGAATCAAAAAATCCGGCAATCATATCAACCCGTTCAGGATCTCCAACCAGAATAATATCATTCGCTATTTGACCCGGTTTAAGATGCAAATGGTAAATCGACCCGTCGGGATTGAGTAATAATTCGGAGGAGGCTATTTTATTTTTCATTTTTTTTTGTTCCCTCAAAACTATTCAAAAAACCAGAAATAAGCAAAATAAGGTGATATTAATTGTTTTTGATATTTTTGTAAAAAAATTTTCAAATTATGATTCAAAGAATTCAAACAGTTTATTTATTGATCACTGAAATTTTGGTCGGATTACTCTATTTACTCCCGTTTGCAGAAATTTCAGCTAAGAATAATGTCGCCTATCGTGCAGATATGCAGGGTATTTATCTTGAAGGGACTCCGAATAGTGATCTGATTCAACGTCATTGGCCCATATTTTTATGTTGGGTGGCAATCATGATCCTGATGTTTGCTGCAATCTTTTTGTATAAAAACAGAAAACTTCAATTAAGACTGTTGAATATTAGTTTATTGACACTGCTTTGTTTTGGTGGTTTGATTCTATTTGAATTAAGATCGGGTGCACAACGCTTATCAGGACAATTTTCTTTAACGGTATATATGGTTATTCCTATTTTCGCTATACTGCTTATCTTCTTGGCTGTTAAGGCAATAAAAAGGGATGATTTACTTATTAAATCAATTGACCGGATTCGGTAATAATGGTTTAGAAAAGTACCGATAACTGGCAGCAAAGCTTACCAAGGAACTCTTCATCTTCAGGGGTAAATGGGGCAGGGGAGTGGGAATCAATATCAATTTCCGCTTTAAACTGACCCTCCCTTAGGATAGGGACGACAATTTCGCTTTGAACATCAAGGCTGCATGCAATGTAATTGCCCTCTTTGCTGACATCCTGCACGACCTTTAGTTTCAAACTTTCAGCAACCTGGCCACACACCCCCTGTCCGATCGCAATAGCTGTATGCTCTGTTGGTTTCCCGCTATAAGGACCCAGAATTAGAATCTGATTTTCATCCAAAATGTAAAATCCCACCCAATCATAGTGATGTACATTATTTTTAAGCAAGACCGAAGTCTCTTTTAAAATCAGGGTTCGGGGTTTACCTGAATTAATAAGTGTTTGGGCTTCTTTAAGAAGGTTTTGATAGGCTGTGTTCATGGCATAAATATTTTGCAAAACGGATTATTAATCAGTAAAATACCATTTCGTTTTCGTTTGTTATCTTTTCGCAATAGAAACATTTTAAGGCAATGGGTTTATGGGATAAGACTTCAAAACGGGTTGTTATTTTTTCGGCATTGGTAATGCAAACGGGATTGAAGCAATTGACAATTCCAATAATCTCTTTCGGGGTTTCAACTACCCGTTTCTCGATCACTTTGTAATCACGAATCGTATTTAATTTTGCATTTGGGGCAACCAGCGCAATTTTATTGACCTCCTCATCGGCAAAAAACCGGTTTGCAATTTTAATAATTGCTTTTCTCCCCATGGCTTTACTGTCAAGATTGTTTCCAAAGGTCACCATTTGGATACAATCCTCTAATTTAAGAATTTTTATCACCTTAAAAAGGGCTTTTGTTGGGATATGATCAATCACCGTGCCATCCTTAATGGCGCTCACTTTGAGATGTTTTTCCATAACAAATAGAGAATAAGATTATTTAAGATTCAATAAATGGGCGATAATTGCCATTCTGGTAAATACCCCGTTTTTGGCCTGAGTAAAGTAATAAGCTTTTGGATTGCTGTCTACATCGGTGTGGATCTCATTAATCCGAGGCAGCGGGTGGAGAATACGCATGTTCTCCTTTGTATTTTTAAGCATTTCGTTCCTCAGAATATAAACATTTTTAACTTTTTCATATTCCACTGGATCAATAAAGCGTTCCTTTTGAACACGGGTCATATAGATAATGTCAGCTTCATTGATAATATCGGTAAACTCAGCGTGCTCAAAGTATCGTATACCTTTGGATTTAAGATGAATCTTATACTCATTGGGCATGGCCAGCTCAGGTGGAGCAATGAAATTAAATATCGGGTTATTAAACTGCAGCATCGCCATTAGTAAACTGTGAACAGTGCGCCCATATTTGAGATCCCCAACTAAAAAAAGGTTAATATTATCAAGGCTTCCCTGAGTCTTGATAATCGAATACATATCAAGTAAAGTCTGGGATGGATGCTGATTAGCCCCATCACCGGCATTAATTACAGGAACCGAGGAGACCTCTGATGCATACCTTGCACTCCCCTCCATGGGATGTCGCATAATGATCATATCTGCATAATTACTCACCATCTTGATGGTATCGTGTAATGTTTCACCCTTGGATACACTTGATGATGATGAGTCTGAAAAGCCGATTATCTTCCCTCCCAAACGATTAATCGCTGTTTCGAAACTTAATCGGGTTCGTGTTGAGGGTTCGAAGAAAAGAGTGGCAATCACTTTCCCCTGTAATAATTTTTGATTTGGATTTGCTTCAAAATCTTCTGCCAGTCGCATTATTTTGAGGTACTCATCCTGGGTAAAGTCCGTGATTGAAATCAAGCTTTTGGCATTCATGATTGAATTATTTTGAGTTTAGTACAAAGATATACAATTCAGGTATTTATATAAAATAGAATTAGTAAGGTACAACAATATTTGCCTTTAGGTTCCCTATCTTCTCCAGTTTCCCGAGTACAAATCCGGTTAAATTTTTTCTGACCCTAATTTTCACCCGGCATGAGAGATCAAAATGGCTCTCTTTCAGTTCTAAATCCAACTCCTTTATTACACTCATCAGGTCGTTCATTGCCAGATAGTCAAAATTAATCTCAATGGTGGTCTCGACAATCTTTTCCACAATGGCTGCAGCTGCAATCGCTTCTGCAGTAGCTTGTTTGTAGGCATTTATTAAACCACCGGTTCCTAACAGAACTCCACCGAAATATCTCACTACAACCACTAATATATCAGTTAGTTCACTTTGTTGGATTTGACCCAGGATCGGTCGACCTGCAGTTCCTGAAGGTTCTCCGTCGTCATTCAACCTGAATAAGTGATGATCTGCTCCAAGTCGCCACGCAAAACAATGGTGTCGCGCACTGTGATGCTCTTTTTTAATCCGGATATTTATCTCCTTTATTTGCTGTTCATCTGATACCGGAAAAGCAAAGGCAATGAATTTGCTACCTTTCTCCTTATAACGCCCTTCTGAAGGTGCATTAATTGTTTTGTAGGTATCGGTATCAGCCATCCTATTTCAATTTTCTGGTCCCCATTTTCAAAATAAAAAGATCATCAGGTGAGAAAATTAAAAAAAGCAGACTTAAAAGGCTGCTTTCTTAAATTTAATATTTTAATCTGTTTTCTATTTCATCAAGATAGACCTTGAAATTTTTATCCGTGTCCTTAAGATTAGCCACAGTTCGGCAAGCGTGGAGAACTGTCGCGTGATCTTTACCCCCGATCTGCGAACCAATAGTTGCCAATGAGGATTTGGTCATGCTTTTCGAGAAATACATCGCAATTTGCCGGGCCTGAACAGTTTCTCTTTTGCGGGTCTTAATCCCCAGTGAATCGACCGGAAGATTGAAATAATCACAAACAGTTTTGGCAATATAATCAATAGTGATCTCCCTGACAGACGATTTTACCAGCTTGTTGATCATTTTAATGGCTAAATCAACATTTATCTCTTTTTTATTTAATGTTGCCTGAGCCAATAAGGAGATCAGTGCACCTTCAAGTTCACGAACATTACTATTAATATGGGAGGCAATATATTCAAGTACTTCTTCAGGTATCTCGATTCCATCCTTATAGATTTTTTTATGCAGGATGTTCATCCTTGTTTCAAAATCAGGAATTTGAAGATCAGCTGTCAGTCCCCATTTAAAACGGGATAGTAACCTTTGTTCCAGCCCTTTTAATTCAATCGGCGGTTTGTCGGAGGTAAGAATAAGTTGTTTGCCAGTCTGATGAAGGTGATTAAAGATATGAAAAAATGTCTCCTGAGTTTTCTCTTTACCTGCAAATTCCTGCACATCATCAATGATTAAAACATCAATCATCTGATAAAAATGAAGAAAGTCATTCCGGTTATTGTTCCGGGTAGCCTCTGAAAATTGAGTTTGAAATTTATTTGCGTTTACATATAAAACTATTTTCTCAGGGAACCGCTCCTTAACTTCGATCCCGATAGCCTGGGCCAGATGTGTCTTGCCAAGACCATTATTGCCATATAACATTAAAGGGTTGAATGCTGTTCCTCCCGGTTTCTGAGCTACTGCATAACCTGCACTGCGAGCCAGCCGGTTGCATTCACCTTCAACAAAATTCTCAAAAGTATTATCCTGTTTAAGCTGCGGATCAATATTTAATTTCTGGATACCAGGTATTACAAATGGATTCCTTATCGCATTATCATCATGAAAGGCAGAGGCTGCCGTTACCGGCCGGTTTTTAAGGTTGTTATTTTGATTTGTGGGAAGTTTTACTGTATATGGCTTATTGTTAACATTCAGATTATTATCAACAACCACACTATATTCAAGCTTTGCACCGGCTCCCAGTTCTTTACGTAAAGTTTTCCTGAGAATATCGATATATTGCTCTTCAAGGTATTCATAGAAGAAAGGACTTGGAACCTGAATAGTCAGAATGTCATTATCGAGCTTAATAGGAACAATAGGCTCAAACCACGTTCTGTAGCTTATAAAAGGCACATTGTCTTTGATTATTCTCAAACAACTCTCCCAGATATTGTGATGATCTTTGTTCATTTAAAATTTAGGCTCAAATAATATTTTATTCACTTTTTATTCTTCAACTGCAAAGTTTCAAAAAATTTTGCAGGAAAAAAACTGCTGAATTTCTTGCATAATTGGATCGTATTAATTTTCAGTTTGTTGAAATGAAATTTTTTTTCTTTAAAATTTAATCAGCTGATAATTAGCTGGTTAAGGTTTGTTTGTTTGCAAGAGATTGATTTAATGCATATTGCACTTAATAAATATCGGGCAAATCTTTTTGATTATTTATTATGAATTTAGATTCGGAACGTGATTGAATTGTTACTTTCCGTTCGTCTAAAAGTAAACAAAAAAGAAATGGAAAAAACTATTTTTTAATCATTTTTTGTTCATTTTTCAAACTTACTTCCTTTCCATTATGATAACATTTTAAAAGCGCCTCAGGAAAAGCATTTTGCACCTTATTTAGAATTATTCTAATTTTGTCAAAGGACGATTCAGCGGCTGTCAAATAATAATAATATCCCCCCGATTTCATTTCAAAAATCCCCTCAATCCCTTTAAAAACAGGGGATGTCAGGCTTATAGGTGTGGCCGATGAGGTAAGCTGGACTTTATAGGTAACATTATCAATGTCTTGGGTGTCCTGAAGGGTCGTGACATTAATTTTTCGTCCCAGATTAAGGGCAGAGAAATGAACGTATCGCTTCGGATTCAGACGGAGATCGACTAAAAGGCGGTTTAGATTTTCGGTTGAAGAACTAATATTTTGATATAATCCCGGATCGTTGACCAAAAGTCCCAGTGTACCATTGGCTGTGTCAATTTTGCTCAGGATTGTATTTAAGCTTGCAACAGAACTATTAATATGCACTACGGTTTTGTTAATCTCAAGATTTTTCAATGAATCACTAAATGTGGCAAAGTTACCCATGATATGCCCGAGCTTTGATGAATTACCCTTTAAATCCCCGGTAATATCATTTAAATTGGAAATTGTAGCGGAGAGATTTTTCTTTTGACCTGAAATAACTTCATTTAGCGTGGCTGTAATATTTTGAAGGTTGATCATTGTCAGATTAACCTGCCTGATACTTTCGGTAATGCTACTTTGTGAATTACGGTTAAGGATTCTCGATGCAGCAGTCACAATAGAATCCATATTCTCGATTAATCGTTCTGCCTTGGCTTTAATCGGTGCAATTTGCTCGTTCACCTGCTGCATAATATCTGCATCCATCTGGGAGGCAAGCGTATCGTTAGCATTTAATAAGGTGGCTGATTTACCCAAATTAAGTTTAACGACCTTGGATCCTAAAAGATCACTGCTTGCTATCTGAGCAGAAGTGCCTGCGGGAAGAGGAAAATTATTATGTAATGCAATCTTTACAATTAAATCTCCCGATAAATCTTCGGCAAAATAGATATCTCTTACATACCCGATTTTAAGTCCATTCAGTGTAACTAATGTTGTTGCAGTAAGTCCCCCTACATTTTTATATCTGGCATAAAAGACTTTTTCTGTTCTGAATATATCCCTCCCTTTAAGAAAATTTATCCCCCAGATTAGCAGGGTAAGGCTGAGAACTACCAAAATTCCAATTTTCGATGTTTTTGTAAGCTTCATTTCAGAATGTTTTCAATTTATTTGCGAAAATACGCAGGATTATGGTGTAAAAAAAGGACAAAACTACTTATTCGGTTTTAGAACCTCCTTCATTGGAATAGGTTGACTGTTTTTAAAGGCTATGATAAAGGCATCAGGAATTCTTAATTTTATTCGGGCCAGGTTGTTTTTAGCCTCTGATAATGAACTGGTTTCAAGGCAGTAGTATTTGAAATAACCATTCATGTTGAATTCTGAAATATCTTTTAAACCCTTAAATAATCTGGAACCTGGAGGGAGTTTTTTAGGATAAGCACATATCTGTATTCCAAAAGTAATGGCTTCTGATTCAATTGTAATGGGGGAGACTTTGTTAACTGCCAGATTTTGATGTCTTTTAGGATGGATATTTGAATGGTCACTTACAGTATCCTTGTTGTTAATAGCTTCTACGACTGGAGTTTCAACAGGCTGAACCTTCTCTTCGGAGGATTTTTCTTGAGTGGGTGATTCGGTGTACTTTGTGTTGATTCTGGCTTCAAATTTATCCTTATAGGCTTTAAATGAATTAAATATAGCAAGTGCAATGGTCTTTCTCCCGGCATCACTCATCAGGTAAGTTGCTTCTGCCTTGTTACTCAGATAACCTGTTTCAATCAGCACTGATGGCATTACAGTCTCCCTTAATACCAGAAATCCGGCCTGCCGGACATCTCTGCTCGCCCTTTGAGCATGTTTCTGGAAGGTATTCTGCAAGATCCCTGCGAACTCTACGCTTTGATCAATATTGGCCCCCTGAACCAGTTCGAACATAATGTATGATTCGGAGAGGTTTGGATTAAATCCTTCATACCTTGTAGAGTAATCTTTCTCGAGCAGAATAACACCATTCTCTTTTTTTGCCAGATTTAAATTATCTTCTGTTCGATGCAAACCTAAAACATAGGTCTCAGTCCCCTTAATTGCTGGTGCGGCACAAAAATTGGCATGGATTGAGATAAAAAGATCTGCATTATGCTTATTCGCGATCACCGATCGTTCAAAAAGAGGGACAAAATCATCGGTATTACGCGTGTAAATCACCTTTACACCGGGGATTTTCTCCCTGATCAGATTCCCAAGTCGTAATGCAATAGCGAGTACAATCTCACTTTCACGTATTTTTCCAACCATTGCACCGGGGTCTTTTCCCCCATGACCGGCATCAATCACAACAGTTTCCAGACCTTTTGTTTCATTCTTTTTTCCGTACAATGGACTGATAATTAATGAAATAATAATTATTGAAAGTACCTTGAGAGGAAACCACTGCCAATGTTTAGTATGTTTAAATTGTTGCTTCATTTTAAGTTCAGTTACACTGATGAGTGCTTACAAAAATAGAAGATTAAATTATTTTTTTCTGTTGTAAGTTTCTCTAATTGCTTTTTCTACTTTTGCCGTATGCAATTTATCGCATTTAAATTAGATTTAACTTGATTTGGAAAAGTTTTGAGCAATTTGCGATTCTTATCTTTTTTTGGGGCAATTCTCTTCCTGGTGCAGGGATCAATTTTTGGGCAGAAGCTTGAAAATAGTGGAATTAATACCGCTGTTGGTCAGCAAATTATTAAGCGTGACCGTAAAAAAAAGGCTGCTGTAGCACTGGCTGACACGCTTAGTATTTCGCGCAAACTTTCTGCAACTGCCGATAGTCTTAAATCGGAAGGTACTGCAGGATTTGATGCAGAGGTGGAATATACTGCCGATGGGTATATCACACTTTCCCAGACTACTTCAGGGAATAAGATATTCATGTTTAAAAATGCACAGGTTAAATACAAAGATATCGAACTCAATGCCGATTATATTGAGTTAAATCGCGATAGTAATCTTGTCTTTGCCAAAGGTATGCCTGATTCTGTTGGGGTTATAGCAGGGAAACCAATTTTCAAACAGGGGGATCAGAAGTTTGAAGCTGATCAGGTCCGGTATAACTTCCAGACTAAAAAGGGGATTGTAACGGGTGTTGTCACTGAGCAGCAGGGTGGATTTGTACACAGTGGAAGGACAAAGCTGATGAACGATTCAACTTATTGTCTGCGCAATGGCAGATATACCACCTGTGATGCAGAGAGCCCCCATTTCTGGCTCGAAATGACAAAGGCAAAGGTATTGTCCAATAAAAAAATTGTCACTGGTCCGGCCTATCTTGTGATCGAAGATCTTCCACTCTATTTTGTTTTTCTCCCCTTTGGGTTTTTTCCTAATTCACCCAAATATTCTTCAGGTTTTATTATGCCCTCCTATGGTGATGAGATTAACAGAGGTTTTTTCCTTCGGGACCTTGGATATTATTGGGCTGCAAATGATTTTTTTGATGCTTCAGTTAAAGGGGATCTTTATTCGAAAGGGTCAAGCGGGATTAAGTTGCACAGTAATTACCGGCTTCGCTATAAGTTTACAGGATCTTTTGACCTTCAGTATTTTAAGAATGTTTATGGAGATAAAGGTTTGGCAGATTATAACACTCAAAATGATTTTGCCATTACCTGGAGCCACTCAATGGATTCAAAGTCGAATCCAAGTCAGACTTTTAGTGCCAGTGTAAATTTTTCTACCAGTTCATTTGACCAGAATAATGCATTGACGACACAAAATTACCTGACCAATACCAAGCAATCCAGTATATCCTATTCAAAGCGCTGGGAAAATTCCCCATTTAGCCTCTCCGGAAATATGCGTCACTCTCAAAATAGTCGTGATACTACCATTAGCCTCACACTTCCGCAAATAACGTTAAATATGGCCAGGATATACCCCTTCAAATTTAAGAGCAGATCGGGGAAAGAGAAATGGTACGAAAAGATTGGGCTCAGCTATTCGATGGATATGCAAAATACCATTGATACCAAGGAGAAAAAACTTCTGAGTTCCTCACTGCTTAAAGATTGGCGAAATGGAGTTAAACATGCTATTCCGGTAAGTACCTCCTTTAAGGCATTGAAATATATAACTGTCAGTCCATCATTGAATTATAATGAACGGTGGTATACACAGTCAGTTAAAAAGAAATTTAATACGGCAACTCAACAAATTTTCGTCTCAGATACTTTGCATGGCTTTTCCCGTGATTACGATTATGGTTTTAGTTTGGGGGCATCGACTAAAATCTACGGGAATTTTATCCCTTTAAATCCTAAATCAACGATAAAAGGAATAAGGCATGTGATGACTCCTAATATCAGTTTCAGTTTAAGACCTGATTTCAGCGGTCCATCATACGGATCTTATGAAAATATTGAATATTTTGATAAAAATGGGATGCCGGTGAGCTATCGTTATCCGCGTCATGAAAATTCAATATATGGAACCTCTCCAACGGGCCGTTCAGGTTCGATCGGCTTTAATCTAAACAATACCCTTGAAGCAAAGAAGCTAAATGTAAAGGACACTTTATCCAAGGAGAGCTATACAAAGGTTAAAATCCTCGATCAGTTATCTCTTGCCGGATCCTACAATCTGGCTGCGGACTCTCTGAACCTTTCAAATATTAATATTGCAGCTCGTACCAAAGTGGCAGGAGTTGACCTGAACTTTGGGGCGATTTTGGATCCCTATAAGATGCAAAATGGTCGTTTGGTAAATAAATTTCAGTTTTCTGAAAATGGAAAACTGGCACGGTTGACCAGTGCAAATATGTCGTTTGGACTTTCATTCAAATCGAAGCAAGGGAAAGAGAAGGAAAAAGAGGAAGCCAAAATGACCCCCGAACAAAAAAATCAGCTTGAACAAATAAAGCTTAGGCAGAAGTCCGGAAATCTTGCCGAATATGCTGATTTTAGTGTTCCATGGGACCTTTCGTTTAATTACAGTTTCAGGTATAACAAACCTGATCCTGAAAAAACTCCGATTATAACCCAAACTGTCGATTTTAATGGAAATGTCAGTATGACCAAGCAATGGAAAGTAGGCTTTTCCTCTGGTCTCGATGTTCAAAAAATGCAACTCACATTTACTCAGTTTAATATTTTCAGGGACTTACATTGTATGCAGATGTCACTGAATCTTATCCCATTTGGTTTTCGCCAAAGTTATAGTTTTACCATCAGGGCCACTTCTTCTTTGTTAAAGGATTTAAAACTGACCAAACAGAAGAGTTATCAGGATAACGTTACCTACTAGGTTAAGACGGGAATTAAAATAAGGGGCCCCATTAGATGAATAATTCGCACCATTCATTGAAACGGATAAGATTCTTTTCACCGAATTTCTCAACAGATCTTCTTACTTCCAGGAGCGATTTTTCATGAGAGAGATCACCACTTTTTGAAAAAAATTTGTCGGCAAAGCAGATAATCTGCTCCTCGACAGATTCCGGAACGAAATCCCGAAGTGGTAATGGAAGTTTATTTATAACTATATTTTCCAGGGTTATTCCCACTCCGGTATGTCTTTCACAAACCAGACCATGGTCAGGATACCCCTCTTCGGTGAGTAATTCGCAACCCAGATAGCCATGACAGAGGTAAGGAAATTCTCCAAAGCAAAATAGATTGGGTGCATTGGTTTTAAAGATACCAATATCGTGCAACATGGATGCCTGTTCAATAAATTTTAAATCCGGATTTAAATCTTTACGGAATTGGGCGATTTTTAAGGCCTTTTCTGTAACCATATTGGAATGGCAGACTAAAATTTTATATGCCTTTGACCTTGGTTTGTAATATTTTGCAATAATTTCCAATGGCTCCATAGCGTGAAATTTTGAAGTAAAATTAGTTTATTTATGAACTATTACATCGATTCTTTTTCGATTTTCTGTTGAATCAGATGATTTGTTCAATAATTTTATCAATTCTATGTCTACACTTAGCTCATTAAAGCTAATTTTATACCCTATTTTGAAAGGAGTTTATATGAGTCTAATAATTGAATCTGCTCCCCGGGCCTTTCGCAAAGGGGTGGAATATCTTAAAAAAGGTAAAAAAGAAAAAGGGGTAAGTCGTTTTGCGACTTCATTTAAAGAGGGGTTTAAACCGGCTATGGTAATGCTTGATATAATAGATCATGAAGATGATGCTAATCAGTCAGTTGTCATCTTTGAATCTTTAATGGAGAAGGGTTTTGCCAAGGCATCTTTGGTTATTGGAACCTATTATTATGAAGGAATTAATCGGACTTTGTCACATGAGGAATCTGTCAAATGGTTTCTCGAGTCAGCCAGAGATGGTGGAATTGAGGCATGTAACTTTATTGGTGAAATGCGCGAGTCCGGCGAGGGGTTGCCTGTTGATCTGAATAAAGCATTTGAATGGTACGAGCGTGGTGCACAACGCGGGGATATCATTGCAAAATATAATATCGGACGGTTATTATCAACCGGTGACGGTGGCTATAAGGACATAAATGAAGCTGTTGATAATTGGTACGAATCTGCAAAAGGGGGTTATGCCCCTGCGATGTATAAGGTTGGGGAGATATTTGAGGAGGGTCTCACAGTACCGGTAAAGTTGACTAAATCTTTTGAATGGTATTTAAAATCGGCACATGCAGGGTATATTCCAGCTTTCGAAAAGGCAGGAATGTTTCTTTTCGAAGGAAAAGGAACTGACCTCAACTCCGAAGAAGCCTTTACGTGGCTTTCAAAAATGGAAGGAAATGTCTCAAACGGAGTGTCTCTCGTTCTTGGTAAAATGTACTTAAGAGGGGAGGGAACAGCCAAGGATTTGAGTAAGGCTAAAGAATACCTTCAGCAGGCTGCACAGGCCGATTTTGTTGAAGCGATCTTTCTGATGGGACGACTTCTTGATGAGTCGAATGACCCCGAAGCATACGACTGGTATCATCGGGCTGCAGATAAAGGAAGTGCTGATGCTCAGGATGCTATTTCCGGATTTTATTTGAAAAAATCTGATGAGGAGGGAGTTGACTGGTTAAAAAAGGCTGCCGCAAATGGCAATCCTGAGGCGATGTTTAAACTGGCAGGAAAGTACGAAATTGGTGAAGAGATCGAATCCAATCACAAAATGGCTGTCGATTATTATAAAAAGGCCGCCGACAAAGGGAATATTGAGGCTCAGTATAAATATGGCAGTCTGCTTCTTGCCGGTGAAATAACAAGCAAGGATAATCAGTCGGCTGCCGATTATTTTAATCGCGCAGCCGGAGCAGGCCATCCCAGGGCCAGTTATATGATTGGAATTATCCACGAAAAAAGTCTAAGTTATTGGTCTGAAAAGGAGAAAGCCTTTGAGTGGTTTTTAAAAGCGGCAGAACTTGGCGTTCCCGGTGCAATGTTCCGGGTCGGGGTTTATTATGAAAATGGGATTAATAAAGAGAAGAATCCCGATGAGGCTTTCAAATGGTACCAGAAGGCGGCCGATGCCGGCTATCCTAAAGCCCTGTTCAACCTGGGTGTGATGTACGAATCCGGAAATGGAATTGCTCAGAATATGAGAGTTGCAGTGCAGCAATATGAAATGGCTGCTAATCTGGGAGTTGCAGAGGCGATGAATAACCTTGGAAATGCTTATCACCAGGGGAAAGGTATCGATCCAAACCCGGTTGAAGCTGTTAAGTGGTATACAAAAGCCGATGAGGCCGGTTTTTATCTGGGAACCTACAACCTGGGTGTAATGTACTATTTTGGGGATGCCGGGGGGAAGAATTTTGAAAAAGCTTTTGAATGCTTTAAAAAGGCCTCTGATGCAGGTTATGCGCAGGCTCAATACAATTTAGCCGGAATGTATTATTTCGGAGAGGGAACTGATACGAATGTTAATGAGGCATTTAGCTACTATTCAAAGGCAGCCGAAAACGGATTTTCAGATTCCTGGAAGAACCTGGGTGACATGTATTTTAATGGTGACGGGGTTCAGAAAAATATTGAGAAAGCAATTTTAAGTTTTGAAAAAGCAGCCGAAGCTGGTGATAATGAGGCGCGTGTTGAACTGGGCCGGATACTCTTTACAACTACAGGTTTTCAGGATTTTACAAAAGCTTATCAATATCTTCTTGCTGCAGCAGAGCAGAATTTTACCCCCTCATTTAATCTTCTGGGGGTTCTTCTGGTATCTAAAAAATTCGGTGATCGCAATCCCTCTGCCGCCTGGGAGTGGTTTGAAAAGGGATCAACCGAAGGAATTAGTGCAGCTAAACTAAATCAGGCCACCTATCTGAAACGAGGAGAAAATGGTGTTGTTGATTATCAGAAATCCTATGAGATCCTTGAATTATTAGTCCGGGATTCCCCCGATAAGAGGTCTGCATATTTACTGGCCTTACTGATTCTTTCAGGAGAATGTGAGGTTAAAGATCTGCAAATTGCAAGAAAGTACCTTGAAATTTCAGCCCATAAAGGATTCCAGCCTGCGATTAAATTATTGGATAATGATGAATTATTCACCGGTCCTGCTGCTCTGAATTTCTGGGAAGATTATATTCTTGAGGATTCGGATGAGTAACTTATCTGATTAATATTTAGCTGAAAGATTATATTTATTTGCTCTTTTTAACCCAATTTAGTGCATTTATAAATGCTTCAATCCACGGAGTTACCTGGTCATTTTTGCGATCTGAAGGGTAATTCGCCCACTGCCAGGGATATATAGCCCTTTCAATATGAGGCATCATGGCCAGGTGACGGCCATCTTCCGAACAAATCGCAGCGGCATTGTAATCCGATCCATTGGGATTCCCCGGATAGTTCTGATGTGAAAATTTAGCAGGGATCCGGTATTTATCTTCGGTAAACGGCATCACAAATTTTCCTTCTCCATGGGCCACCCAGGCACCGAGGGTTTTTCCGGAAAGGGACTTAAACATAACCGACTCATTTTGAAGAATATCCAGACTAACAAAACAAGATTCAAATTTATGTGAGTCGTTATGTGCCATTTTTACACGCTCTTCATGACCGGGATTGACCAGGTCGAGTTCGACCATTAGCTGACAGCCGTTACACATTCCCAGGCTCAGGGTATCGGCCCTTTTATAAAAATTGTCAAGGGCAGTTTTTGCCTTCTCGTTGCATTTAAATGCTCCTGCCCACCCTTTGGCTGAACCCAGAACATCAGAATTGGAAAATCCACCCACAAATACAATCAGATTCAGCTCTTCAAGTGTCTCGCGTCCGCTGATCAGGTCGGTCATGTGAACATCCTTCACATCAAATCCAGCCAGGTACATGCTCCAGGCCATCTCACGATCGCCGTTGCTCCCCTTTTCGCGAATAATTGCGGCTTTTATCCCCGATGGTTGCCTACGGTTAGGATCTATGGCCAGATCACTGAATTTTCCGGTAAATGAGCCTAAGTTAAACTTAAGTGCATTATTCCTGTAGTTATTGAACCTGTCAAGCGCAAGTTTCTCTCCGCTTTGACGGCGATCAAGCAGGTATGACGGCCTGAACCATTTGTCACGCAGATAGTCAATGTCAAACTGAAATTCATCAGTTCCATTGATTACCCGTATTTCACGAAGGTCAGTTGGGATTCCAATTTTTATAGATATAATATTATTCTTCAGTAATAAAGCCTCAAAAAGCTCTCCGTTTTTTGGCTGAATTACGATGCCAGGATTCTCACTGAACAATGCCTTCACACTGTCAGCCTCATTTATTCCCGTTAGGTTAACTTCGATACCCCCATTGTTTTGGGCAAAGCACATCTCAAGCAAAGTTGTGAGAATTCCCCCGGATGAAATATCATGGCCAGACAGAATTTCTTGATTTTCAATTAATTCCTGTATTGTATTGAAAGCATTAATAAAATAGTCCGAATCAAGAACAGAGGGTGTATTTTCTCCGAGTTGACTTAATGTCTGGGCTAATGAACTGCCTCCTAGTGATTTTGGGGCTTTTGAGAAATCGATATAATAGATGGGTTTTGAAGAATCGACAACCATAACCGGTTCAACCACTTTGCGGATATCCGATACTTCACCCGATGCCGAAATGATCACCGTACCCGGAGCATAAACAACATCATTTTTATATTTTTGAGTCATCGAAAGCGAGTCCTTCCCGGTAGGTATATTTACACCCAAAGCACAAGCAAAGGTTGATGCTGCTTCCACTGCGGTGTAAAGTCTGAAATTCTCTCCCTGGTTTTTTGCAGGCCACATCCAATTGGCTGATAGGGAAATACCCTTGATCCGATGCGTTAAAGGGGCCCAGATAATATTGGTCAGCGATTCTGCAATTGAAAGAATTGAACCGTTTTCTGCATTTATAAGTCCGGCTACGGGTGCATGTCCCAGGGAGGTGGCAATTCCCTTTACTCCCTGATAATCAATTGCGACGACGCCCAGATTATTCAATGGTAACTGTAATTCGCCGGCACATTGTTGCTTGGCAATCTTACCGGTTACCGACCTGTCAACCTTATTGGTGAGCCAGTCTTTGCAACCTACCGACTCTAACTGCAGGATCTGTTCTATATAGTTATTAACTAATGCTTTATTATAGGTGACATCCGAAAAAATTGCAATCTTTGCTTCGTCTTCCAAGACTGTTTTTGGCGGTTTACCAAACATATAGGCAAGTTCCCAGTTTATAGGTTTTTCATTGGTTTTGCGGTTGGTAAATGTGAATTTGTGATTGCCGGTTGTCTCCCCAATGATATAAATCGGGGAGCGCTCACGTTCTGCAATCCGGGTAATTAATTCAATATTTTCGCTGCCGGTTACAAATCCCATCCTTTCCTGAGATTCATTGCCAACAATCTCTTTGGCCGAAAGGGTAGGGTCTCCCACGGGTAGTTGATCGATATAGATTTCTCCACCGGTCTCTTCCACTAATTCAGAAAGACAGTTCAGATGTCCCCCGGCGCCATGATCATGGATCGATATAATCGGATTATTGCCCGATTCAGCCAAGGCTCTAATGGTATTATAGGCCCTTTTTTGCATTTCAGGATTTGCACGCTGAACTGCATTTAATTCAATATGGCTCTCAAATTCACCTGTATCCACTGATGAAACAGCGCCACCGCCCATACCGATCCGGTAATTATCTCCTCCAAGAAGGACTACTTTATCTCCAATTCCCGGAACACTTTTCAAACAATCTTCCTGGCGTGCATATCCGATACCTCCAGCCTGCATGATCACTTTATCATAACCAAATTTTTTCTGATTTTCAAAGTGTTCAAATGTCAGAACTGAGCCGTTGATAAGCGGTTGTCCAAATTTATTTCCAAAATCGGAAGCCCCGTTTGAAGCCTTTATTAAGATCTCTTCGGGGGTTTGATATAACCATGGGCGGGCCTCTGTTGTATCTTCCCATGAACGACCCTCTTCATCATTTCTTGAATAGGCAGTCATATATACCGCAGTGCCTGCAATGGGGAAGCTCCCCTTTCCGCCGGCCATTCTGTCGCGGATTTCGCCTCCTGTGCCGGTTGCTGCACCATTAAACGGTTCCACCGTTGTGGGAAAATTATGGGTCTCTGCCTTTAATGACAGAACGGTTTTGATATCTGTGACCTGGAAAAAATCGGGCTTGTCCTGTGTTTTAGGTGCAAATTGCTCTGAGTCAGGACCCTGGCTGAAAGAGCAATTATCTTTATAAGCTGATAAAATCGTATTGGGATTGGCTTTGGTTGTTTTTTTTATCAGCTGAAAAAGAGTCGATTCTTTGGATACACCATCAATTATGAAATTTCCGTTAAATATTTTGTGGCGACAATGTTCCGAATTTACCTGTGAGAATCCAAATACCTCACTGTCAGTAAGCTTACGATCCAGTTTAAGAGCAACCTCATTCAGGTAAGCGACCTCATCTTCACTCAATGCCAGCCCTTCACGGCTGCTGTAGGTTGCAATATCATCGATTGAAATCACGGTTTCCGGCTGATGATAGATCTCAAATATTTGCTGATTTAATCCTTTATAAACAACCTGAAGCATTGGGTCAAACTGTGGCTGTTCAGATTCAACCATATGGAATTCCTCGATCCTGAAAATGCCGCGAATGCCCATATTTTGTGTGATTTCAACGGCATTCGTGCTCCAGGGGGTGATCATCTCTTTTCGGGGACCAACGTAAACTCCTGAAATTGAATCCTCAGAGATTAACGCTGCATCATCAAACAGCCAAACTAACTTTTCGAGATCCAAAGCGGATAATTCCGTCTGTGTATCAACAGCGATCAGATTTGATTTTCCTTTAAAAAAGAGGATCATTGAGGTATATTTTAATTGACTTAGTCAATGGTTATCATTAGTGGCAAAGATAAGGAAAAAATATTTCAGGCAACCCGCTTGAGGCTATTGGTAACAGGTACCTGGCAGCTTAAATAGGAAATCAGGCCAGCCTGCGGGAATACTAAGGTTGGGGATGTAACCCGCCTAAACTGTCTAAAGCCTAACTGTCTGATTTTTTTGCCTGCCAGATCCGATTTTTAAATTGTCACTTCACCATCTTGCTCGGGTTTCCATTCCGTTATTTTTATCAGTGAAGGAAAGGCTTTGGGTTTATAAATTGACTGGTTGTAAAAAATCCTGATGCACTCCTGGATTCCTTCTGTAATACTGGGATGAGGATGAATGCTTTGCAAGACTTCATGCAGCCTGATGTCTGAATTAATCAGATAAGCGATTGAAACAATAAATGCAGAAGCCTGAGGGCCTGCTGCACGCATTCCCAGAATTTTTTCTGTTCCATCATTACTTACAATAATTTTCACAAACCCTTTGGTGCTGCGCATCGCAATAGCTCGATTTACCAATTCATTCGAATAGTAGATCGCTTTATAGGGGATTTTTTGGTCGCGAAGAATTTTCTCATTTGCACCTACAGAGGCCAGCTCAGGTTTGAAGAACATCAGCGTTGGCATATAGGAGTAATCCAGTGGTAATGCAGACTTTCCATAGATCGCCTCGACAATAAATCTTCCCTGCTCTTCTGCAACACCATACAACGCTTTTTGTCCTGTTACATCCCCTGCCGCGTAGATATTACAATCTTTAAAGTCACCGATGGCACACTCTTCGTTGATATGAAGAAATCCCTTGACATTAGGTTTAATATTTACATTCTCGAGTCCCAACCTCCTGGTATTGGCATCTCTTCCGATAGCAACAAGAATAATATCTACTTCCACCACCTGGCTATGTCCGTCATCATAATCAAGAATCACCTGCAAATGATCTTTAGCCTTTCGTACATGACGTAAAGTTGCCGTATGGTGGATTATTACGCCATTACGTTCAAGGTTACTTGAAACAAAATCACTCACATCATCGTCCTCAAAGGGGATTACCCGATGAGCCTTGTCCAGTAAATGAACCTCTGTTTGCTTGAAGTTCGAAAAGATCGTTGCAAATTCGCAACCAATAATTCCCGATCCAAGAATCATCATCCTTTCAGGAAACCGATCCAGATTAAGTAATCCGTCTGAATCGAATATTTGTTTCTGGTCAACGGGTAATTCGGGCAGTTCACGTGGCCTCGAACCTGTTGAAATGATAATATTATCAGCTTTAATGGTTTCAATGCCGTTTTCGCCATCGATTTGAAGCGTATTGCGATCAACAAATTTTGCCCAACCACGCTTAAAGGTTATTGTTCCACCCTCATGGTTATTGGCAGAAAAAGTTTCGATTTGAGAGAGCATCTGGTATTGCTTGGTTTTTGCAGCTGCCAATACGGTCTTTTTGACCATATTATAATCAACCTGCAGCCCTGAGGCTCTGTATCCCCGATCAACGGCTGCAGCAATCGAATAATCTACCGAGAGTTCCCACATTGTTTTGGATGTCAACGGACCATTCATAATTCCGGTTCCACCGATATGGCCTGCCTCAATCAGGCAGACATTTTTTCCAAAGTCAATGGCTCTCATTGTTGCGGCAAAACCCCCGGGACCGCTGCCTATAATGGCCAGATCGTATTTAGTCATATTTTATCTTCATTATGAATAAGCAAACATACGAAAGTTTAAGAAAGTTCACAGATAGTCGGTTACAATAATATGGAGTTTATTTTAAAATCAAAAAATTTAAATATTTTGGTCGATATTTTTAAATGAAATTTTTTTACCACCATTTCTCCTTTTTCAAACGGCATATAATATTTAATTTAGCAGGAAATTAAATCAATTATTTTTACTGTATGAAGCAAGTTAGGTATGTTACGGCAGAAGAAGCGGTTAAAGTAATCAGATCAGGCGACCGTGTTCATTTAAGCGGTGTTGCTGTTACTCCGCATCGGTTAATTAAAGCGATGGTTGAACGTGGCCGGGCCGGAGAGATTTATGATGTAAAAATTCAACATATTCATATTGAAGGTCCGGTTGATTATGCCAATCCCGAATTCGAAGGAATATTTGATATTCAGCAATTTTTTGTAGGTGCCAATCTGCGTAAGCAAACGCAGGCAGGTTATGCCGATTATATACCGGTTTTCCTGAGTGAGACTCAAAAATTAATCCGTGAAGGGTACCTCAAAGTCAACGTGGCAATGATCATGGTTTCGGTTCCGGACAAACATGGCTATGTTTCGCTTGGAACATCTGTTGATGCAACTTTGGCTGCTGTTCAAAATGCGGATGTTGTAATTGCCTTAGTGAATCCCAATGTGCCCCGAGCCTGGGGTGATGCAATGATTAAGCTGGATCAGATTGATATTTTTGTTGAAGATGATGCACCACTTTATGCCCATAATCTTGAGCCATTGACCGAAACAGACATTGCCATCGGCAAGAATGCGGCCTCTTTAATCGAAGATGGGGCCTGTTTACAAATGGGGATCGGTGGTATACCCAATGCCGTTCTTGCTCAGCTTATTCATCATAAAAATTTAGGTGTGCATACTGAAATGTTTGCCGACGGTATTCTCCCCCTTGTTGAAAGAGGGGTAGTAAACGGGAGCATGAAAAATATTGATAAAGGGAAAATGGTTGCTTCATTCCTTATGGGCTCAAAGGCGTTATACGATTTTATTGATGATAACCCCATGGTAGCCATGATGGATGTTGATCACACGAATAACGTTTCCGTAATTCGTAAGCTGGATCGTGTTACGGCAATCAATTCTGCCCTGGCTATCGATTTGACCGGTCAGGTTTGTGCTGATTCAATAGGAATCAAACATTATTCAGGTGTTGGCGGGCAGATCGATTTTATTCGTGGGGCTGGGTACTCATTTCGCGGAAGACCAATTATTGCCATGCCTTCAATAACCGAAAAAGGGATGTCGAAAATAAGTCCCATACTTATCGAAGGTTCAGGGGTGGTCTCTACCCGGGCCAATATTCACTGGGTTGTAACTGAATTTGGGGCGGTTAACCTCTATGGCAAGACGCTGCAGGAAAGAGCGAAGTTGTTGATTTCTATAGCTCATCCTAATCATCGCGAAATGCTCGATAAGGCAGCATTCGAACGATTTGGGCCTCACTACAGATTCATTCCGGGTTCAAGGTAATTTCAACTGTTAAACACCCATTAATCTGAATTTTAGTAACTTAGAAAAGATATATTTGGGGTGATCAATTCGATATTTAAGAATTATAAGCTACATCGTATTAAATCTAATTTCATATGAATATATCACATATTGAGCATATTGGCATTGCCGTTGTAAGTCTGGACATTGCAATTCCCTATTACGAAACACTTCTGGGAACAACATGTTATTCTATTGAAGTAGTTGCAGATCAAAAAGTTAGAACAGCATTTTTCAAAGTGGGACAGACTAAAATTGAACTTCTTGAATCCACCGATCCGGAAGGTCCAATCGGTAAATTTCTGGAGAAAAAAGGTCCTGGAGTTCACCATCTTGCCTTCGCCGTTGACGATGTTAACGCAGCCCTTGAACAGGCCAGTGAGGCCGGCCTTCAATTAATTGATAAACAAGCAAGAAAAGGCGCCGAAGGATTAAATATCGGATTTTTACATCCAAAATCTACTTTAGGAGTACTTACCGAACTTTGCAGTGAATGATTCACAGTTTAATAATTAACCAATAGTACGATGAGCAATCAGGACAAAATTAAAAATTTGATTGACCTTCGTGCGGAGGCCAAACTTGGAGGTGGGGTGAAGAGAATCGATGCACAACACACCAAAGGGAAATTAACCGCACGCGAACGTATCGACTTAATTCTGGATGAAGGGAGCTTTGAGGAGTTTGACATGTTTGTGACCCATCGCTGCACCAATTTTGGTATGGAAAAGACCAAATTTATGAGTGATGGGGTAGTGACCGGACGTGGGACCATCGACGGTCGCACCATATTTATCTTTTCTCAGGATTTCACCGTTTTTGGTGGTTCCCTTTCCGAAACTTTCGCCCAAAAGATCTGCAAAATTATGGATATGGCCATGAAAGTTGGAGCCCCGGTAATTGGGATTAATGATTCCGGAGGAGCACGTATCCAGGAGGGTGTTACTGCGCTGGCGGGTTATGCAGAGATTTTTCAACGTAATATTATGGCATCCGGGGTAATACCTCAGATTTCTGCTGTTTTCGGTCCTTGTGCAGGTGGAGCAGTATATTCTCCTGCGCTAACAGACTTTATTGTCATGTCAAAAGATACGAGTTACATGTTTGTAACCGGACCAAAGGTTGTTAAAACGGTAACCGGTGAAGTGGTAACTGATGAACAACTTGGAGGTGCAATTGTACATGGCACCAAATCGGGAGTAACTCATTTTGTATCAGATTCTGAACAGGAAGGATTATTGCTTATCCGAAAATTACTTTCATTTCTCCCGCAAAATAATCTTGAAGATCCCCCTATTG
>CANJNY010000053.1 GCA_947475715.1 Prolixibacteraceae bacterium | reverse complement strand
CATTGGCGTTACAGTTGAAACAAATCATCAAACAAAAAAAGGCTGAAGAGGAAATCATCCGTCAACTGGCATTGATCAACTCATTGTTTGATTCTATCCCGGATATCATCTTTTTCAAGGATACCCAAGGGGTTTACCTGGGTTGTAACCCCTCTTTTTCCAGTTTTGTTGGCAAATCACGAAATGATATCATTGGCAAAACCGACTATGATCTTTTTGAAAAGGGGATTGCTGATTCTTTCAGGCAATATGATCTTGAAATGTTTAAACAAAAACTTCCCCTGCATAATGAGGAGTGGATCACTTATCCTGATGGGCAAAAGCTTCTTCTAGATACCCTTAAAACTCCTTATTGGGCTAACGATAGCAGCCTGATAGGCATTCTCGGAATCAGTCGGGATATTACTGAACGAAAAATTGCGGAAGAGGAATTGAAACAGGTTTCTGCGCGTCTTTCTATAGCCACACGTTCAGGTGGCGTAGGTGTGTGGGACTATGATCTGGTGAACAATATTCTTGTATGGGACGATCAGATGTTTGCACTTTACGGAATTATAGAGGCAGATTTCAGTGGTGTTTATCAGGCCTGGCGGGCAGGTCTCCATCCTGATGATGCTGAGCAGGGTGAAGCATACATTCAAATGGCAATTCAAGGCGAGAAGCAGTTCAATACCGAGTTCCGGGTGGTCTGGCCTGATGGGTCTGTTCATAATATCAGGGCATTTGCAATTGTTCAACGCGATAACCTGGGAAAACCTGTCAATATGATTGGTACTAATTGGGATATTACTGCCCAGAAGAACACTGAACACGATATTATTCATAAAAACGAAGAACTTCAAAACCTTAATGCACAAAAGGATAAATTCTTTTCCATTATAGCCCACGATTTACGAGGCCCGCTGGGCGGATTTATGGGGTTAACCGAAATGATGGCTGATGATTCCATGAAATTTAAGGAGACCGAGAAAAAGGAGATGATCCTCAATCTGAGCCACTCGGCACGCAATACCTTTAACCTGCTCGAAAATCTGCTTGAATGGTCTCAAATGGATTGCGGCCTCACTGAATTTAAGCCACAAAAGCTCGATTTAATTGAATTGATGACTGAATGCAGAAATGTCGTTGCTGAATCTGCCTGGAATAAAATGATTGAACTTATTTTTGATATTCCACCCGGATATGGGATTTTTGCGGATAAAAACATGCTCCAGAGCGTGATCCGCAACCTGCTTTCAAATGCCATTAAGTTTACCCACAGGGGAGGTCATGTCTCCATTTTTGCAAAACCGGCGGAAAATAACCAGATGGTCATATCGGTCAGGGACACAGGGATTGGCATGAGCGAAAAAATACAGAATGATCTCTTTCGCATTGACACGAACACCAAACGACCCGGCACAGAGGGCGAAAAGAGTACCGGTCTTGGATTGCTGCTATGTAACGAGTTTATTAATAAGCATGGCGGGAAAATCAGTGTTGAATCGGAGCAAAATAAAGGAACGGTCTTTAGTTTTGCCATCCCTTCAATTAGACCAAATGAGAACGAAACAGACAACCTGAAAGTTGAGTTTAAAGAAAATATTGGACGCGAAATAAGCAACCTCAAAATCCTGATCGCCGAAGACGACGAAATTTCGGCGAAGTTGATTTATTTGATGGTTAAAACGATTAGTAAGGAGGTTTTTCTGGCAAAAACGGGCAACGAAGTTGTTGGAATTTGCCGAAATAATGCCGATATCGACCTGGTTTTAATGGATATTGCCATGCCCTTTATGGACGGATTTGAAGCCACGCGTCAGATTCGACAGTTCAATCAGGAAGTGGTTATTATTGCACAAACAACCTTTGCAATTCCGGCTAATCGGGATAAAGCCTTTGATGTCGGATTTAACGGTTATATTCAAAAACCTTTTGTCAAAGATGCGCTTATCGAATTGATTAAGATTGCGTTGGTGCATCGAAAAAATATAACTTGAAATAAGAGATATAATTTACTGCCATTATTTATATTAATTAGACTTTTTCTTAAGTGATCAGATCACCGGCATGGGATTATAGTACAAGTTCCACCAGGTAATCAAAATGGGCTCCGGCAAATTTCTCTTTGACAGAGAAGCCACAAAATCCGGCATATTCACAGAAGGTGTCAGCATCCACGAAGAGCCATGAGAAGGGTTTCCCTTTGATTGATTTATAGGTTAACTGATATTGCATCTGGCCGTAATAGGTGTCGGAAGCGATGTCAACCCAGGTCTCCCCGTTTTCATCCGTAAAAAGATAAAGCAGATCAGAAGAGTCGGCCAGAATTTTTCCACCCGGATTGAGCAGTGTTTTCAAGTGAAGCAATAAAATCCGGAGACCTGGCAGGGTTTGTGCAATACCAGCACCATTCATTAAGAGAAGTATTGTGTCGTATTTCCGGTTGGTAAGCGTATGAATGTCCTGCAGAAAAACATTTTTCACCCCTCTTTTCTTCATTGTCTCACACGACAGCGGTGATATTTCAAGTGCATCAACCTCATGCCCATGATCCTGAAGCCAGAGGGAATGGGCACCTGCGCCTGCACCAACATCAAGAATTTTTCCGCAGCATCGCCTTAGGGCTTCCTGTTCCTGGATGGGCATTTGTTCAAAAGTCCTGAAAAAGTGTGCCGGTAAAAGCAGTTCATCTTCTGCAATATCGGTGGTTACTACGATTGATTCCTCTCTTATCCCGTTTAGGTAGTCCCAGACTGCATGGCCGACAGAATCGTGATTTTTCTTTAATACTGGCATTTTTAGCGTCTTTTAGGAAATTAATTCAAAAAGCTGATGAAAAGTGCGATGTTTAAAGCTGTTACAATAGCACCTACAAAATAGAGTGTGGCAGCATAAAACTTGCTATTCTTATATTTTCCCATCACCTTTTCGGAGGAGGTAAGCCACACCTGCACAAATATTGTAATTGGAAGTTGTATGCTCAGAATCATCTGAGAATATATCAGCCCTTTAAATGGATTGGAAATAACAAAAATAATCAGCAATGCAACAACAAATGAGATCGTGATTCCAAGTCTTGAGTGATTATCTTTAATGTCATAAGGTTCGCTGAACATACCTGAAAAGATTGATCCTGCGGCCATTCCTGAAGTGATTGTAGAGGCAATACCCGAAAAAAGAAGGGCTACGGCAAAAACCACACCTGCATGTATTCCTAAAAGGGGACTGAGCAATCCTTTGGCTTGCTGCAATTCGGTTACCACATCTCCGGCCTTAAAAAATGTGGCTGCTGCCAGAAGGATCATTGCGCTGTTGATTGCCCAGCCAATAATCATCGATATTATGGTGTCAAGGAATTCGTAATTAAGCCGCTTCTTAATTGTTTCCTCGTCCTGAAGATTCCATTGACGGCTTTGGATAATTTCGGAATGGAGAAAAAGATTGTGAGGCATTACAACAGCTCCAAGCACACTCATCAAAATAACCATTGATCCCTTAGGAAATGATGGTGTTACCCATGAATGAATGGCCGAGTTCCAGTCGATATTCACCAATGAGAGTTCATAAAGGAAAGATAGTCCAATAACAGAAACAAATGCGATTATCCATTTCTCAATCATCCGGTATCCATTGGTGAAGAGCATGATCAGAACAAAGATCACCATAAGCAGCGATCCGGCCCTTATCGGTATGGCAAATAACATGTTCAGTGCAATAGCTCCGCCAAGAATCTCGGCAAGAGAGGTTGAAATCGAGGCTATAATCGCAGTAACCAGTACCGTAATGGAATACCTTGGACTCATATATTTAGTGGTTGCCTCCGAAAGACAAAGTCCGGTAGCAATACCCAGGTGAGCCACATTATGTTGAAGCAGAATTAACATGATTGTTGAGAGGGTAACCATCCAAAGCATGGTATAACCGAACTGTGCCCCTGCACCCAGATTCGAAGCCCAGTTACCCGGATCTATAAATCCCACGGTAACCAACAACCCCGGGCCCAGATATTTGAGAATCTCAAGCCCGCCAAATATGGGCCGGTAATCTTTTCGGTCTATGTTTCTAATATAATGGGAGAGGCGCTCGAACATATTGCAAAGTTAACGATTTAGCCTTTATATCGAAATGGTTGGAAGAATTTTATACCATTCTTTCGCAGAGATATTTGGCTGCTGGCTATTCACGGCTGGCTGTTTTTGCTAAAATTGAAAAAATGGCTTTTAAAACCTTATTTCTGTTTTTTTATAACCTTAGTAGCTGTAAATTTGCACCCTTATGACCAAGGAAAAAGTTGTTATCGGACTCTCTGGTGGTGTAGATTCCAGTGTAGCTGCCTATCTTCTTAAAAAGGAGGGGTATGATGTAATCGGTGTGTTTATGATTAACTGGAAAGAGAGTACAGGAACCCTGACTGCCGGATGCACCTGGGAGGATGATGTTGCGTTCGCTGAAATGATTGCCAAAAAGCTTGATATCCCTTTTCATGTAGTCGATCTTTCCGACTTTTACCGTAAACGTGTTGTCGATTATATGTTCTCTGAATACGAAAAGGGGAGGACTCCCAATCCCGATGTTTTATGCAACCGGGAGATTAAATTTGATCTATTCATGGATAAGGCTATTGAACTTGGAGCCAGCTATGTTGCAACCGGACATTATTGTAAACGGGAAATCGTGGATATTGCCGGTAAAAGATATTATCGTTTACTGGCCGGAACTGATACAAACAAGGACCAAAGTTATTTTTTGTGCCAGCTGAACCAGTATCAGTTATCCAGATCACTGTTTCCGGTTGGTCATCTGTTAAAACCCGAAGTTCGTGAAATAGCCCGCCAGCAAGGGCTAATTACTGCAGAACGGAAAGATTCTCAGGGTATTTGCTTTGTGGGCAAGGTTGATCTTCCGGTGTTTCTGCAGCAGAAACTGGCTGCAAAGAAGGGTAATGTGATTGAAATTGAAGCACCATTCATGGAGCGAAAGAACCTGGCGGTTGAACCTGCGAATTTTTCAAAACTATGCGCCCCTTTTCCTTATAAACCCTGGAACGGGAAAGTGATTGGCGAGCATAATGGTGCCCATTTTTATACCATCGGGCAGCGAAAAGGGCTCAATATTGGAGGTTATGAAAAACCACTTTTTGTGTTGGCTACAGATGTTGTCCGAAATATTATTTACGTAGGCGAAGGTCAGGACCACCCCGGTCTCTTTCGTCAGGGATTGTTTATTCCAACCCAGGATATTCATTGGATACGTCCCGATTTTTATATGGCTGATGGTGAACAACGCGATTTTTTCATCAGAATCCGATACCGGCAACCTCTCGAAAAGGGGCGGATAACGATGCGTCCGGAAGGGGCTTACATCCTGTTTTACGACAAACAACGCGGAATTACCTCCGGACAATTCGCTGCCTGGTACCTCGAAGATGAACTTATTGGATCCGGAGTAATTGCATAAACGGCTATTTTTACGATCCAAATTATTTGCACTGCACTCGTATTTTAAGTAAAATAAAATTACATTCACGGTAAATATATTATCTTATAGTCTATTTGTGAAGCTAGAAGTGCTAAATATATTTCTGATAGTAAATAACTATACTAGGCTAGTAAAAAAAGTGTTCCCAACCACTTTTATAGATTTTATATGACTGATATACAGTAATATATATTATTTCTACCCTATTGTCTCCTTGTTTTCTAAATAAAGATAGCCTTATGGTATCTATTATTCAGATTTAGTGGTGTTTATGTGCCATTCGTAATTTAGAAGTAGTTATTTTGGATTTTACTTGCATTCCCTTAGAATCGATTGTATCATTGTGTAGAATAAATCTAAATAAAAACAAGTGGTTTTTACGGACTTAATTAAGTCATTGTTAATCAGGTAGTTAAGTTATTTTATTTGATTTTAATGCAATTATGATCTAATTATTTACATTGTTAACGTGACAACGCAAAAAACAGTCAAAATGAACCATCAGAAATTTAAACGAATTACTTAAACGAATTACTCAGTCGAATTAAATATTGACACGAATAAGAGTCTTTTAACGACAACCGAACCTGAGTTTTATCGAATGTTTTGAAAGATTAGCTTGCTGGTATTGAGCTTTGGATGCAGCTCCAGATACGCTGTTTATTCTGTTTTACTTTTAAGTATTTAGATGACTATTGTTTATTGAAAATTTACAAATTAAGTTATTATGAAAATCAAATTATTTTTTTTCGCATCAGCATTGTTTTTGACCGTTAATTTAGTTGGTCAAACTATTCCTCTTATTGGTGATAACGCCCCCGCGTTTAACGCTGAAACGACAGCCGGATCATTAAGTTTTCCTTCTGATTATGGTGATAAATGGAAAATCATATTTAGCCATCCTCGCGATTTTACTCCAGTTTGCTCTACTGAACTCCTGACTCTGTCGCAAATGCAGGACGAATTTGAGAAGTTGAATACGAAGCTTGTGGTAGTTTCAACGGATGACTTGCAAAAGCATTTTATGTGGAAAAAGGCTCTTGAAGAGACCTCATTTAAGAACAAACAACCCATGAAGATCAAATTTCCTCTTGTTGATGACAGCCAGATGACTGTTTCCAAAAGTTATGGCATGCTGCACCAGTCGGCAAGTTCATCCAAAGATGTTCGGGGCGTTTTTATTATCAACCCTGATAACAAGATTGCGGCAATCTATTTTTATCCAATGAATGTCGGACGCAATCTGGAGGAGGTTAAAAGAACCGTAATTGCCCTTCAGACAGCCTCAGGAAAAGGAAAGGATCGTTATTTGATTCCCGCCAACTGGCAGGTAGGGGACGATGTCATGGTTCCACAGTTTCCATACACCGAAAAGGAGGTACAGGATAAGCCTGAACTGAAATTAGCCTACTATAATGTTGGCTCCTATATGTGGTTTAAGAAAATGTAACAGACTCCATGGTATTTAAAGCCACATCATAGCATTTTTTAAAAGAAAAAGGCCGTCTCAGTAAACTTTGGAGACGGCCTTCTTTTTTATCGATCTAGTTCGAACAGGCGCACCCTGTTAAATCTCTGCTATAGTTTCTCAGCGTTCTGTAGCAGATATGCCTCTGCCTCTGTACTCCAGAGACCCAGATGATTTTCGCAGATTTCAGCCAGACGGGCATAAACGGGATTTTCAACTCCTTTGGCTGCAAACTCTGAAATTGGCGTTAATGGCATCTCGATGTGGTTGTAAATCAGTTTTTTGCCGCCAGGGATTTCCGGAAGATGCAATGTGGCTTCGATAACTGCATTGATTCCCCCGATGTGTGTTACTAATCCTGCAGGGTCAAGACCATCGGACATTAATTGAAGAGCCTCCTTCATGTCATCGGTATTTCCTCCGCTGGTCCCAACGATATGGGTATAGGCGTAATGAACATTGTAGAAATTGAGGGTCGCCTTGAAATTCGGATCGGATGGTCCTGCAAAGAAGTTCAAACAGCCGTCGAAAGCTAAAAGGGCATCAGCCTGTTCAACAACGGGAGCAACGGGTGCAAAAACAAAAATATCATTGAATCCTTCACCGCCGCTAATTGCCTTTAATTCCTCAATAACATTGGTGAATTTCGAGGTGTTCACATATTGAAGATCAATTCCGCGGGAGGCTGCAAAGTCGACAGTGTATAAACTTGCCGCACGATCAAGCCTTGTCTGATCGATATCGGTTACAACGAGCAGCGAAGGTTTACGATCCTGGCGATGCAATACATAATTGATTGCAGCCAGCCCCATAGGACCTACTCCTGCCAATAAGGCCATCTTCCCATCGGCGACAATCTCCATTTTATGGATGTATGAACCCGGAGTTGTATGGTAATTGGCATGTATTGCACCAATCACGCACGAAAGGGGCTCAGATAGCGAGGCAGGGTAATAACCTTCGCCGGTAAATGGGAGGAGGCAATCGAGCTCCATCACCTCATTGGGAATCACCACATAGGTTGCATCCCCACCGATGTATGGATACGAATATCCTGGAGCTCCCATAATACCTACCGGGCTGTCGGGATAGTTGAGGGCAGGTTGAATTGAAAATTTGTCCCCAACTTTAAATTTCTCTTTCCATTTGGAGCCAATTTCGATGAGCTCACCGGCAAACTCATGGCCGATAATCACCGGCTTAGTATCACAGTCATCAGGTATTCGCTTGTGATCGGATCCCTGTCCAGCGGCCTTGTATGACGACATACATAAGCTGTCGCAAATCACCTTGGCCAGTATTTCATTCTCTTTTATTGCGGGTAACTCAAACTCCTCGAGTCGCAAATCTTTTTTTCCGTATAACCGGACTGCACGTGTTTTCATGATATATTAAGTTTTAATTTGTGCTATTAACTGCTGACTTACTATTAAATCAACTGGCTTTTGGCAAAACCTTATTTTGCTTCTTTAAACCTTCGTAGTTTTAAAGTTATAGTTGGAACACACCTTATTACCTTATTCTTGTTTGAAAATAAGGTAATAAGGTTATATTTTCGTGAAAATCATAATATACTACTAAGGTTAAAAAATAAAAATAAGGTTTAAAATGTATTAGATCAATTCCACTCTGCGACTACCAGTCGTTACCATCTGTCAGTTACCTGCCGCCATCTGCCAGCGGCTAATTCAGCATATTCTGCCCCCCTGTCACGGGTACTGCCTGCCCTGTCTCGTACTCTTGTTCCATCACATAATAGATTGCCCGCATCACATCAATAACGCGACAACCTCTTCCGGCCGGAACCTGAGCCTCATAAAAAGCTTTTACATCTTTTATCTCTTTTGCTCCCGGTACTTTACCTGCATTGAGATACTGTACAAACAGTCCTCTGTCCGGATCACTCCAGAGTGGCCCTTCGAAGAAATTTCCGGGACAAATTGAGTTTACTTTTATTTTGAATGGCATCAACTCCATGGCAAATGATTGAGTGAGTCCGATTCCGCCAAACTTTCCGCCTGCATAGGCAAAATTGCGGTTACTTCCCTTGAGTCCCGATTTGGAATTGATCTGAATGATATCGGTGAAATAATCTTCCTTAAATCGTGACTGAAGCTTCATAATGGCAGCAGCATATTTTGCGCAAAGAAAATAGCCGTTGTAGTTTATTTCGGTCATTAGGGCAAAGGACTCCGGTGTCATTTCATCCAATCCACCGGCGCGAAGAATTCCTGCATTGCTTATAATGACGTCCAGACCACCAAAATGTTTAACTGTGGCGGTAACCATCGCTTCAACAGATTCAGCACTTCCCACATTAACTTTAATATAGTAGGCTTGATTGGTCTGAGAATTCATGTTTAATGAATTAACCATTTTACTTCCAGTCTCCTCGTTGAGGTCAGCAATCACAACATTTGCCCCCTGGGCATAGAGTAGTTCGGCAATCCCGCCGCCGAAACCCTGAGCCCCGCCGGTAACAATAATGATTTTATCCTGAACCCGACCCGAAATCTCTTTTACCAACTGTTGTGGTGCCCCAAGAAGCTGGTCTAATATTGCCGTATTTTCACCAATTGCTATCAGGCCAATCCCTTTCAGGAGGATGTAATCGGGATGTGGAGCTCTGTTCTCGTACCAGATTGATAATTTAACCGTTAAATCATCGATGATCTCATTGGGCTCAGTGGTCTCATCTACAACCAGAATTCCCGAAGGTTTTTTGATAAAATCGAAATTCAACAAATCTTCTTTATCCTCTGCTTTTAATAATTCTTCCCGATCGTCGAATCTGGCTACCATGATCTTTTGTTTCGAGACGAGCATTCTGATTGCAGGGACAACACGATTAATTATCAGGCTATTCATATTCAGTTTTTTGCAATGTATTCGATTAATGCTTTTCCAAGAGTGATGAATTCTGATCTTTTATCCGGATCTGGTTTGCCATCAGCATTCAGATAGCCAATTCCTTCTGTAGCCGCAAGGTATTGATGAGCTGCAGTTATGCATGCCCCTTCGTAGTTGATCTCCAGGAGTAGCGGGCTTAATGAAGTGCTATATCTTGCAAAGAGTTCAATGGGTTCCATCGCCGGGGTATTGTGCTCAGATCCAAATGTCACCACGAATCCATTTTTGTTAAAATAGTTTGCATACTTTTCAAGAACGGAAATGCTATTGCGGGTTGTGATGAATTCTACTGAACAGATATTTCGTTCCCTTAAAATTTCTATTACGGTCTCTTTTGGGGACTCAAAATCTGTAAATTTACCATTGTTATCATCGGCAAGGAACGGGTAAGTTGGGATTCCTCCAGATTCGATGATCATTTTGCAAACCATATCCATATCCAGAAATGCCTTAGGGCTCTCCGGGATAAAAGCAGCACCTCCGGCCTTAAGCAGATTTCCCCGAATCTCGTTTTCGACAGCAGCAGAATTTCCAATTTCCGCAGCGAGCTCTTTACCATGAAAAATAGTTTTATAAAAAATCTTTTTTTCGGCGGCAGTTATAAAATTATTGTTGACCTTTATCCGTAACGCTTTGGCAAGATGGCGTTCCCTGACCATTCCCTTGGTCATCGTTGATTTGATATCTTCATAGTCAAGCTGAAATCCGGCATTATTGCTTGAAAGCAAATCATTAATTTTGCCGCACATCTGTTGAACCTGGGAATTCGATTCTTTCAATACCGATTGAAGCTTTGAGGCATAAGGTTCGTCCAGTTTTGCCGGGTAGGAGAGTCCTTTCCCGCTAAGATAGGTCCGGCCGGGATTATTCGGATCATTAACCTTAATGCCGGCAGCCTGGTCTGAACTGTTTAGGCTGATATATTCGATGTTGAAAAGGGGGAAGATTTTGCGTTCCGCGCAACCTGCTGCCCATTCACCATAGCCGTCAGTGGTGTAGAAGTCGTTTATGCCCGCTACTTTAACCTTTTCGTTTACAGCCATATCCAAGGCCTGGGAGATATTTGTAAAAGCGCTGAATGAATAGGGGGTATGCATATGGGCATTAACCAATCGAACCTGGCCATCACCATGCGCTTCATACCATTTTAATAACTCCTCCTTTTCAGGGAATATTTTCCAAAAATCCATAAATTCTTATTTTAGATTGTCTAAAAATGTAAAAATATCTGAAAATTCTTTTTTCTCACGCAAAATACTCGGGAGTTGTGAAACTCCAACCTCAAAACAGATAACTCGTTGGAATAATAACGATCTGATTGAGTTTTAAAACCTCACGCAAAGAACTTTTATTTCTTAGCCTCTTAGTGTCTTTTCTTGATTTTGTACTTTCCGGGAGTCTTGAAATTAAACCCCCAGTTTTGCCCGGCGAATCTGTTCCAGATCGCTGAAATTCTGACCCGATACATGCCCTTTTAACGGGACTATTTTTTCGTGAATTGCATCGATAAACCATTCGGGTTGAGGGAAGAACGCCTCTTCAAGTTCATAAGCAGGAGTGATCCAGTTGCGTGAACCAACAACCACAGGCGGTGCATCGAGGTAGTCGAATGCCAGTTCTGTGATGTTGCGGGCCAGATCATTTAGGAATGAACCCCGTGATGTGGCATCTCCCGATACAATGATTCTTCCTGTCTTCTTAACTGAGGCAACCACTTTTTCGTAATTAAACGGTACCAAAGAGCGGGCATCAATCACTTCAGCCGAAAGGCCATACTTCTCTTCAAGGATCTTTGCGGCATCCAAAGCGCGGTAAAGTGTCGCACCAATGGTAAGAATTGTTACATCTTTTCCTTCGCGTTTCACATCCGGCTCACCGAATGGTATTTCGTAATATCCTTCGGGTACACCACCTTTGTGGAATTGTTCGCCGATATCGTAAACGCGTTGACTTTCGAAGAAGATCACCGGATCTGTTCCCTGTAATGCGCTGTTCATAAGACCTTTTGCGTCATAAGGAGTCACAGGAAAGACCACCTTTAATCCAGGGATATGGGCCACCAGTGAAGTCCAGTCCTGCGAATGCTGAGCGCCATATTTGGAACCAACCGAAACCCTCATCACCACAGGCATCTTGAGCATATTTCCGCTCATTGCCTGCCATTTAGGAAGCTGGTTGAACACTTCGTCGCCGCATCGGCCGAGGAAATCGCAATACATGATCTCCGGAATTACACGTCCACCGCACATGGCATAACCGATTGCTGTTCCAACAATGGAGGCTTCCGAAATCGGAGAATTAAACAGCCGGTGGTAGGGGAGTGCTTCGGTCAATCCACGGTAAACGGCGAATGCTCCGCCCCAGTCGCGGTTCTCTTCGCCATAAGCCACCAGAGTTGGATCTTTATAAAAACGGTCAACAATTGCGTCGAAAATGCCATCGCGCAACTGGTATTGTTTCATTTTAGAGAATGGCTTTCCATCGGCATCAAACGCAAAACGCTCTTTTTTTGAAATCTGAATAACCCGTGGATTTTCGGCCATTGGGTGATTCACCTCCGGAGTGCGATCTTCCATTTTATCAACTGACTGATTGGAGAAGATCATCTCTCCAATTTGTTCAGGCCGTTGACGGATATCCATTCGTGGAGAAACCTCATCGTTGATCGAGAGTTTAAGCATCTCCACCATGATTTGCTTAATATCAGCCCATACTGTATCGAGCGTATTCTGATCGGTAACCTTTGCATCAACAAGGCTTTTACCAAAAGATGCAATGCTGTCCTGTGCCTGCCATGCTTCGATCTCCTCCTTTGAACGGTAAGAAGAGGCATCAGACGGGGAGTGCCCGCTGTACCGATAGGTTAAAATTTCAAGTAAAATAGGTCCTTTTTTCTCGTCGATGAGCTGCCGTTTGCGACGATAAGCATCGATCACTGCCAACGGATTGTAACCGTCAACACTTTCAGAGTGCATCTGTTCCGGATTTACCCCGGCTCCGATTCTGGCTACTTTGCCATAACCCATTGTCTCACCACAGGTTTGGCCACCCATGCCGTATTGATTGTTCATCACATTGAAGATCACCGGTAATCCACCTTTCATATCACCTTCCCAAAGTTCATTGAACTGATCCATGGAGGCAAAGGAGAGACCTTCCCAAACCGGACCGCAAGCCATCGAGGCATCCCCGATATTGGCCACAACCAATCCCGGTTTACGGTTGATTTTCTTGTATAATGCAGCACCCACCGAGATATCGCCGCTTCCACCTACGATGGCGTTGTTTGGATACACTCCGAAAGGGGTAAAGAAGGCGTGCATACTTCCGCCCAGACCTTTATTAAATCCGGTTTCGCGGGCAAAAATTTCGGCCAGAGTTCCGTAAATCAAAAACCTGCGGCCGAGTTCTTTTGTTGTTCCAATAAAGTCTTTTTTAACCACATTAAGTACCGTTCCATTGAAGAACGACTCCATGATCGCCAACAGATCAGTGTCGTTCAGTTTCTGAATTGCACTTAACCCTTTGGCAAGAATTTCGCCGTGGCTACGGTGAGAACCGAAAATGAAATCATCAACGGTCAGTGTATAAGCCATTCCTACCGCCGCAGCTTCCTGACCCGCTGAGAGGTGGGCCGGGCCGGGATGATCGTAAGGTATTGCGCTGTATTCACCTGTCGTTTTGATCAGGTTTAACATCGTTTCGAATTCACGGATCACCACCATGTCGTGGTAGATGCGAAGGAAGTCATCGTTTGAAAAATTAGCTTTCTCTTCGGCAACTGTTTTTGCATATTGATTTACCGGAATTGGGTTGAAGGTAATTTCTCCGGCTTGTCTGGCCACACTTGGGTCAATAAACTGAACTTTAGGCATAACACTTTTTAATTGATGTAGAGAAGATTTTTGGTCTTCTTATTTAAAATGAGAAAATGGTCTCTTTGAAAATTTCTGAAATAGTTGGGTGAGGGAAGATAACCTCCTCCATCTCCTTGATGGTCATCTCCATTTCGATCGCCATTGAGGCTCCGTAAATGATTTCGCCGGAAGGATTTCCCAGGATGTGAACTCCAAGCACTTCACCGTATTTGGCTCCGATCAAAACCTTGCAAAGACCGGCACCACCTTCATTTTCGGCAATAAAACGACCTGCAAATGCCAACGGTAATTTGGCAACCTTATATTCGATATTCTGAGCCTTTGCACTCTCTTCTGTCAGTCCGACACCTGAGAATTCAGGATTGGTATAGACCACACCCGGAATTGCATTGTAACGCATCTGGTCGTTGCGGCCGGTCAGGTTGTTCACAACCACTTCACCCTCGCGGCTTGCTGTATGCGCCAATAAGGAGAATCCGGTTACATCACCTGCTGCGAAAACGTTAGGGACATTGGTGCGCATTTTCTCGTCAACCTTGATTCCGCCACGGTTAAGTTCAACACCAATATTTTCAAGACCGAAGCCTGCAGTATTTGGTTTACGACCAACACTGACCAGGATTTTTTCACCCTTGATCGAGGTGGTTTTTCCACCCTTTTCGTAGAATACTTCATTCCCTTTGACTTCGGTAACTTTTGCCGAAAGGTTGAAGGTGATCCCTTTTTTAGTATACTCTTTACGAAGCATTTCACTCATTTCGCGATCCATGCCTGTTAAGATCTCATCGAGCATCTCGATGATGGTAACTTTGGTTCCAAGGGAGTTGTAGAAACTGGCAAACTCGAGTCCGATAACACCGCCACCAATAATGACCAAGGATTCGGGTTTTTCTTTGAGTTGAAGGATTTCACGGTTGGTCAGGATCAAATCGCCTGGTGCGCCAAGTCCCGGGATTGGTGGAAGGAATGCTTCCGATCCGGTACAGATCAGTAAATTAGTTGCCACGATTTCATCGCCGCCCACACTAATCGTTATTCCATTCGCAGAACGCCCTTTGATATAGGCTGAATTTTTAATTACCTGAACATGATGTTCTTTCATTTTCATCCCGACCCCGCCAACGAGTTTTTTAACAACTTTTTGTTTGCGGTCCATCATTTTAGTAAAGTCGAAGGTGACCTCTTTGGCCTCTACGCCATATTTTGAAGCTCCGACAGCATTGTCATAAAGCTTGGCGCTATAAAGCAATGTCTTGGTCGGGATGCACCCTTCGTTGAGGCAGACACCACCCAGTTCACCTTTTTCAATTAAAACGACCTTAAGTCCTTTTTTGCCGGCTCTTTCTGCGGCTACATAACCTGCGGGTCCACCGCCAATAATGGCTAAATCGAATGTTGTACTCATTTTTTTCTATATTATGTATTAAAGTTCAAATTCAAGATTTTCAATTTCTGTGGCAATCTGTTTCAGGAATCGGGTTGCTTCACCCCCGTCGAGTGCCTGGTGATCGTAGGAGAGGCTGAGTCCGATATAAGGTACAAATCCGTAGGCTCCGTCACCCAGGTCTTTCGGACGGGGAATGATGGTATTCACTCCGAGGATTCCTACCTGAGGAAGGTTGATTACCGGGGTGAACATTTCAACGCCATAATTTCCGAGATTCGAAACGGTAAAGGAGGCCGCTTCTGAGGAGAGTAGCTCCGGATTGATTGCCCCTTTACGACAGGAGGCTGCTATTTCGCGCATCTGGTTCGAAAGTCCCTGGATAGATAGATCATCGGCATTGCGGATGACAGGAACCATCAGTCCACGATCGGTATCGACTGCAATTCCAAGGTGTATTTTACTGAAATATTTCACACTGTCGCCAAGAAAATGGGCATTTGCCTGCGGAAATTTCCGGAGCGCTTTGACCACTGCAAAACAAACCATATCATTGAGGGTAATGTTCACAGGATAACCGTTATCATTGGCTTTTTTAACTTTTCTGCGTAATTCGAGCATTCTGCGGGCATCGGCTCCAAGGTGGTGGGTCAGTTGTGCCGAATTCTGTAATGACTGGTGCATTGCTTTGGCAATCAACTTACGCATATTCGATAATTTCTTAATTTCAAAATCATTGGCGTAAATTGGATTGGGAGGTGTCAGGTCTTTTGCTTTGACTGAACCTCCCAGGCCTGTCCCCGTAGAAGTCGGTTGCAACTGTTCCTCACCGGCGATCATTTTTGCAAGTGGTGTTGTTTTGGGATGACTGTTGATTACAGCCTTCACATCCTGCTCAATAATTCTTCCACCTGGTCCGCTTCCGGTTAAACCGTCTAAAAGAATCCCCTCTTTTTCAGCAAGATTTTTTGCCCTGGGGGAGATTGCTCCGGAACCAGGTACCTGACTGATTGGGGAGTTTACTTTAGTTTCGGCAGTTTCTTTATTTCCTATAGTTTCTAATTTCGCTTCAACTTCTATAGTTTCTGCTTTTGTCCCTCCGGGGCGGAACGCATCAGTCGGTTCTCCGGGAGCACCTATCACACAGACATTGGTCAGTACCGGAACTTCATCGCCGGTTTCATAAAATAGGTCCAAAAGTGTTCCGTCAACAGCAGCCTCTTCTTCAAAGGAGGCTTTGTCGGTTTCATAGGCAAAAAGGATCTCCCCTTTCTTAACCGGGTCACCCTTTTTCTTATTCCATTCGGTAATTATACAACTTTCAACAGATTGCCCCTGTTTCGGCATGATAACAACAAAAGCCATAATTTGAGATATTTTTTGCAAAGATATTTTATTCAACTTGTATTTACAAGTAATTTAAGTTTTTATTTTTCTTTAAAATTTGATTGCGGATAAAGAACAGATAAACAATACAATATTGTTGCATTCAAATTTTAACCTGTAATTACAAATATTTTTTTTGTTGAAAATATTATTATTTTTGCATCCTTGTAACTTTCTATCTGATAACGGAGCCCATGGTAAACGAAACATCAATTCCACAACACCGAAAAGTGTATGAGATCTTGCGATCCCATATCACAGGTGGTGCTTATGGCGAAGGTGATTTACTCCCATCAGAAAACGAGCTGTGTACCGTTCATAAGGTGACCCGCCCAACAATTCGTAAGGCGCTTGACAGGCTGGTCAACGAGGGATATATCGTAAGACATCAGGGCAAAGGAAGTATAGTGAAAGGGGTTCCCAAAGGGGTGGGAATACTTTCGATGACTGGTACCACCTCGGCCATCGGGGAGGATAACCTGACAACAACCATTATTATCAAGCCGGAGATCCGCAACTGGAGTGAAGCATTTACTTTTCCACTAAGTCGGCTGGAGCTGGAATCGGGATGCATTTATATGGAGCGGTTGAGGCTGGTTAATGGAAAGCCTGTTTTTTATGATATTACAATGATCCCAAACATCAATCTTCCCCGTTTTACATCCCGCAATTTTGAGAACAAATCATTATTTGATCTGCTTCGCAAGTATTATCATATTGAAGTGAGGGGAGGGGAGCAGAAGCTATTGGCTATCGTGGCTGACGAAAGGCTGAAGGATTTTTTCAAGGTGGGATCGGGGCATCCGGTACTTCAGCTAAACCGCAAAATAGAAACCAACCGTGCCGGATTTTATATATACAGTCAGGTGTTTTGTAATACGGATGAATACGCGCTGTATGGCGCATTTTAGTAAAAAATAAAAAACCCGGAAAAACCGGGTTGCATCCTCAGAACTAATTCTGATTTATTCTCCTGCTCATTGAACCATTTTCAATGAGCTTTCTCTTTTAATTATTGGCCAGTTCGCTTCCGGTGTTAATGGCATCCTCTGTTTGGTTCCAGTAAGCATTTTGAGTCAGCCATAATTTGATTTGAGCGGTAAGATCCTGCACGGTAGTATTGTTTTCAGCACACCAGAAATTTGAATTACTGATCCATAATTTCATTTGAATTGCGAGCTCAGATTCTACAGGTTCATCGTTATTGTTCCAGTCAGTGGCATTATTTAACCAGGTTTTGATCTCAGAGGCAAGTTCCTGTTCCTGGTTGTCGGTTTCATTGCTCCAAAAAGTGTCACTGCCTATCCAGGATTCGATTTGAGTCGAAAGTTCAGTGGTATTGGTTTGAATAGTTTCTTTTCCTGAGTTTTCCCCTTTTGAGACTTCGGCCAATGTGAGCAGAATAATTAAAGATGCAGCTATTGTCCGGATCGCTTTGGCTATTTGACTTGAAATTGTTTTCATGATGTTTGTTTTTTAATTTTAAAAATGTCTACACTCAACCTATCTACACTAATCGTGCCAGATTATGTAAGTAGCTAATTAATAATTTTATATAGATTTTTTTGGTGTTCGGTATAATCCGGAACTGTCCGCTTTTCGGATAGGGTGCTGTCCGAAAACGAACATGCTGATTGCAGTGAATAATTTATTTTCGGGTAATAAAGTGAGTAGAATAAAAAGAGACCAAAGATCTTTGTAAGATGTAATTTATTGATAAGTAAGATTCGTGCCTGGCATTGCTTACCCTGGGTTATTCATCCCCCAAATGGCGGAAATTCCTTTGGGATTATGGGTTTGAGAAGTTGCTGTCTCGTCAGGATTTTTGTTTGCTTATTGAGCCGGTAGAATTATTGATCAATCATGCCACCCTTTCCGGGTTTTGCAGGTGATATTATCATGGTTTTTGCTACAATCATTTTACCCCTTCGGGGTTTGTGGTTGCTGATTTTTAATTTATTACTATCTCGTCATCTTGCCATCACCTCTTCGTGCCTAATCTTCGTTCCGTCCGATTGTAGGGCAGCACTCCCGCGTGGTGTTGTTCGCGGATGGTCCACCGTCACAGTATTTGCCTTCCCGGGGTTGCGCAATGCCCATGAGTTTTATCGATGTGTCGGATTCGTGCCTGGCATTGCTTACCCTTTGTTATTCAGATTAAATCGCTTCGGGATTCCAATCAAGCTAACAGGTAGGTGTGTTCATTCTTAGCAAACCGCGAGGTCCAGGTAGTCGTTCGGTTGTGCATATGATCAATTCTGTTGTGCAAATGAACGTTTCAGTTGTTCAAATAGGTAGTTCTCTGGTATAGATGAGTATTTCTGTTGTGCATATGATCAATTCTGTTGTGCAAATGAACGTTTCAGTTGTTCAAATAGGTAGTTCTCTGGTATAGATGAGCATTTCTGTTGTGCAGATGATCAATTCGGTTGTGCAGATGATCATTTCTGTTGTGCAAATGACCGTTTCAGTTGTGCAAATACGTAATTCTTTCGCATAGATGATCAATTCGGTAGTGCAAATGATCAATTTGGTTATGCAAATGAGTATTACAGTTGTGCAGCTACTCATAAAAAAAATTAGAGCCGGACTTTACGTCCGACCCTCACTTTTTCTGATGTTGATAATAAAATCGGCATTGTTTGTAATCCGAAAAGGTTAGTTAGCAGACTGTAAAATAAACTGAGACAGAAAATATTCCTATTATTTATTTTTAATACCTATAAAAGCGGGCTGTCAGGAATATACCGACAGCCCGCTTTTATCAGGATTTATATGTTGTTTACTCATTGCCGGCATTCCAAAAGGCGCCCTTACTAATCCAGGCTTCCAATTGAGAAGCGAGTGGCGGTTCTTGTTCCGGAACTTCGGTATTCCAGTAATCTCCCCCCTTGATCCAGTTTGTCATCTGAACGGAAAGTTCTTTTTCCTGGCCGGTGAACTCTTCTTCCCAATAGCTCTTATTACTGATCCATGTTTTTAATTGAATTGCGATTTCTTTTTCATTTCCGGATCCAATCACTGCGCTTGTCTGAGAATCTGCTGACTTTGCCGGTTCTTCAATTAATCGGGCATCAGCATACGGAAGAATGGGAATCGCGCTGTGGACGAATTCAACCCTATTGTCCATCACCTCTTCTTGCATATTTAACTCTTTTATCTGAAGCTCCTTTACTTTAATGGTTGCGAAAATTGCAATTACAAACACGACGATCATAAATGTTACCCTGATCTCTTTTTCGGTATTGTAAGATAATGTTTTCATGGCGTTGAATTTTTAATTGTTGTTGTGATGTATTTGCTTTGGCTATCTCAGTTATTGTGCCAAAGTGAATAATTAATTGAAATACATTGAAATAGGAAATAAATAGAAATAGAAAGCGGGGGCTGAATGTCCGTTTTTTGTCGATAGATATGTCCGAAAATGAACAAACAGGGTAAAATTCGACTCATTGCAAATCGAATCCAAAGGTTCCCGATTTACATCCCGAAATTCTTGGCTATTTTTGCAGCATAATTTATAAGCATTTATGGATATTTATCCCATTAATTTTGAGAGTAAGATTGGTTTTGATAAGATCCGTGAAATCCTTCAGGGGCGCTGTTTGAGCACTTTGGGGAAGGAGCAGGTTGATGAATGTCAGTTTTCACACCGGCGGGGAGAGGTTGAGCGCCAATTGGATGAGACGATTGAATTTGTAAAGATTATCACCCAGGGGATGAATTTCCCTAATGGTTATTTTATAGATATGAGGCCCGCCTTGCAACGATCAAAAATTGCGGGGACTTTTTTGGATGTATTTGAAATATTTGACCTTCGCCGCTCCCTCGAAACGGTGCGTGCCATAGTTGCCTTCTTCCGCAACACCGAGGAGGGGACATTCACCCGGTTAAAAGATGTGGTGAAAAATGTTCAGGTTTTTCCTTTTATCTACGAGCGAATCGATCAGATCCTGAATAAACATGGTCAGATCAAGGACAACGCCTCACCGGAACTGGCTCAAATCCGTCGGGATATCTTTTCGCTGCAGTCGAGTGTCTCCAAAATTATGAGCACCATCCTGCGAAAGATGCAGGCGGAAGGAATTGTTGAGAAAGACATCTCGGTGTCGATGCGTGATGGCCGGGCAGTTATTCCGGTAGGTGCTGCCAATAAACGAAAGATCAAGGGGATTATCCATGATGAGTCGGCTACAGGAAAAACAGCTTTTGTAGAACCCGAGGAGATCGTGGAAACAAATAACCGGATCAGGGAACTGGAGTCTGCCGAACGGAGGGAGATCGTAAAGATTCTCACCCGATTCACCGACGATATCCGCCCCTACGCCGATGATATCGCCTATTCCTATCAGGTGATGGCTATCCTCGATTTTATCAGGGCCAAGGCAATCTGGTCTGTCGAGAGCAAGTCGGTGAAACCGGTATTAGCCCGGGAGCTGGAGCTCGACTGGATCGAGGCACGTCACCCGCTTCTGGAAATTAACCTGACCCGCGAACAACGTAAGATCGTCCCGTTAAATATTCATCTCGATAAAACCGAGCGTATATTGCTGATATCCGGCCCCAATGCAGGTGGAAAGTCTGTCTGCCTCAAAACAGTCGGACTGTTGCAATATATGCTGCAATGCGGAATTCCGATCCCCGTTCAGGTGGATAGTCGTACCGGATTATTCAGAGCCATCTACATGGATATCGGAGATGATCAGTCGCTGGACAACGATTTAAGCACCTATAGCTCACATCTTTACAATATGAAGTTTTTTGTGAAGAATTGTTCTCCCGATTCACTGGTGCTTATTGATGAATTTGGAACAGGAACGGAACCGATGCTCGGAGGGGCTATCGCTGAATCGATTCTGAATAAAATTAATCAGCTGGGTTCATTTGGGGTGATCACCACCCATTATACGAATCTGAAACATTTCGCCTCCTCCGCTCCAGGAATTGCCAATGGTGCGATGATGTACGATTCGCACAAAATGGAACCGCTTTTTCAGCTACAAAGCGGGGAACCCGGCAGCTCCTTTGCATTTGAAATTGCGCGAAAAATTGGTCTTCCGGAAGAGATACTTCAGGATGCAACCAATAAAATTGGTGTTGATCACATCGATTTTGACAAGCATCTACGCGATATTGTGCGCGATAAACGGTACTGGGAAAGCAAGCGACAGAAGATCAGACAGGAGGAGAAAAGGCTTGATGAGTTGTCAGCCAACTACGAAACAGGTCTTGCCGAGACGAAAAAATTGCGCAAGGAGATACTCGACAAGGCGAAGCGTGAAGCTGAAGAGATTGTATCGGGAGCAAACAAAATTATCGAGCGGACCATCCGGGACATTAAGGAGGCCGATGCCGAGAAAGAGCGGACCCAGGAAGCACGCCAAAGACTGGAAGAGTTTAAGGCTGAGATTTCTAAAAAGGAGGAGGACGAGGACCGGATTCTGCGTAAGATGGAAAAGCTAAAACGGCAGAAGGTGCTGCGCACTGAGGCACCTCCCAAAGTTGAGGAGAAGAAAAAGGAGGTTGTTATTCCCAAAAAGGCTCCGGCAGAAATTGCAGTAGGTGGATGGGTCCGCTTAGCGGGACAGGATACCATTGGTGAAGTGCTTGAGATTAAATCAAATAAAATCACTGTTGCATTCGGACATCTCCGTTCAGTGGTCGACCGCAATAAGCTGGAGTCTGTATCACACAGCGAGGCTAAACGAACGAAGGTGGTAAACAACACCATTGGACGGATCAATCAGGAGCTCGGCGAGCGCAAACTCGTCTTTAAGCCCAACATCGACGTCAGGGGTTTACGTGCCGATGAGGCGCTTCAGAAGATCCGGGAATTTGTCGATGAGGCAATTATGGTTGATGTCAGCGAACTCCGGATTCTTCATGGCAAAGGTAATGGCATCTTACGAGAGTTGATCCAAAACTACCTTCGGTCTGAACCCGCTGTAAAAAGATGCAGGGATGAACATGTGCAATTTGGCGGTTCTGGGATTACGATTGTGGAACTTGGATGACACTTCGACTCCGCTCAGTGTGCGGAAGGGGAGAAGATGCGACTGGGGCGACTCAATGTGTTGCTCATTAAAGCATTATGACTTCCCGATTTGCGACTGCACGATGGTTTAGGCCTCTAAGGCATGTCGTTACCAACCCCGAAGGGGTAGCATGATTATAGCAAAAAACCACGATATCATCTTCAATTGAAACCCGGAAAGGGTGACATATTGAAAGGACTGGTCCTGAAATAGGTTTACAGAAAAAGAACTCAATTTCGGTGACCAGTCTCCGCCCTTAGCAACCACATGTAATTTTTCCACCTTCAGCAGAACGGATTCCTTCCGTTGAATATCCATCCCTTTTCCACCAGTCAAGACCACCCATTAACTCCTTAACCTTAAAGCCAAGTTTTGTAAGATTGTAAGCCCCTTTGGTTGAGGCATTGCAGCCAATACCATCGCAGTAGCTAATATATAAAGTGTTTTTGTCCAAATCAGAGGTGCTTTCAGCTGATATCAACCTGTGAGGCAAATTAATTGAACCGGGAATGTGCTCTGTCTGGTAGGCTTCATTTGAGCGGGCATCGATAACTTTAATATTTTCGCCACGGGTTAAGGAATCATTCAAATCCCACGAGTCAATTTCATATTCTAATTTGGCCTTATAAAACGATAGTTGATCATTCATGTTTGTATTTTTTTAATTGATTGATATCTAAATGATAAAAAATAAAAAGATGCCACCAAATCACTAAAACACCAAATTTCACTAAATTTGTGGCACTAACTTCTTATTCCGCCAGCTGCCAGCCGCCCCTTTATTTTACCAAATTCATCTCCTTCACCAAATACCCGGCTCCGGCAAATTTATCGATGATAAAGAGGGCGTAGCGAATATCGAGCGCAATGTTGCGGCAGTGATCGGGATCGTATACAAGGTCGCTCATCGTCCCTTCCCAGCACCGGTCAAAATTTACCCCGATAAGTTCTCCCTTTGCATTTAAGACCGGACTTCCTGAATTTCCTCCTGTTGTATGATTAGAGGCACAGAAACCTACCGGAACTTCACCCGACTGATTTACATACTGACCAAAATCTTTGGTCCGATAAAGTTCCTTTAACCGTTCAGGAATTTTATAATCCTGAAAGTCAAGCTTGTCTTTTTCCACAATACCTTTTAGCGTTGTGAAACACTTATAGGTGATTCCGTCAGCGGGTTTATACCCCTCAATCCTTCCATAGGCAACCCGTAAGGTGAGGTTGGCATCGGCCATCATCCGTTGATCGGAGTTCATTTCCAGGAGTGCTGCTGTATATTTCTTTTGAAGTGCCCCGATTGAGTTATTTAGGGATCTGTAATTTGGCTCAACATTGGCAAGGTAGTGCTGCCGGATCATTTTATAGAGTTCGTACACCGGATCTTTATGCAATTTCTTAATGGAATGCTGATCAAAAACGCCTAGTAATTCATTGATTTTAAGGCTATCAGTCAAAAGTGATTTCCGATAGGTTTTTTGAGCAAATTTCTCAGATCCGATCTCCGAAGTTCGCTGGATCAATTTTACGGGAATATACTTAGGATCAACATTTGTGGCATAAAGCTTCAGCAATGCAGACCACACTTTTTCATCAGTTGCCTGGTCATAATCCTTAAAATAAATCACAAGATATTCTTTGAGCTTCTTTAGTTCGGAAGCCAATTTATCGTGATCGGTAATGGATTCAATCGCTTCCAGTTTTGCTGCGAGTGCAAAGATATCGGACCCATATTTAATACATTCGGTATAATAGTCGTTTGCAGCCAGATATGGTTTATACTCGTTGTAAACCTTCTCGAAATCGGAGGGAATACTACCGAATTGCTCTTGACGATCAGTATTTGCAGCGGTCCATTTTTCAAAATCGAGCTCCCCTTTTTTCTTGACATTTATGGCATCGAGCCGATTTAAACCCTTCACTTCACCCTGCCATTTTTTCCAGGCATTGGCTGCTGAAACATATTTACTGGCATATTGAATCCGGATCTTCGGATCGGTTTTCATCTGTTGAGCCCAGATATCCAGCTTCACCGTCCTGATAGCTACCTTTGCCGGATCGCTTTGATTCATAATCAGGTTAACTGCCTGTGAAGGAACATATCGCTGTGTTGTTCCCGGGTAACCGAAAACCATGGTGAAATCCCCCTCCTTAAGTCCTTTGAGGTTGATCGCGAACGATTTTTTAGGATGATAGGGTATGTTATCTGGAGAATAAGCCGCCGGTTTGTTTTCCTTTCCGGCGTAGATCCGGAAAAGCGAAAAGTCGCCCGTATGACGTGGCCACATCCAGTTATCGGTATCACCCCCAAATTTTCCGATCGAAACCGGAGGGGCGCCAACTAAACGGATATCCTTGAATACTTCATAAATATATATAAAATATTGATTTCCATTGAAAAGGGGTTTGATATCTGCCGAATAGCCGGTTCCGGCGAGGTATTCTTTTTTTATCCGTTCAAGGTTTTGAGTCGTTGTATCCAATTTTGAAACCTTTCCCGAATTGTCACTCAACTTTGTCGCCATTTGACCGGTAATATCTTCCATCTTTACTAAAAACCGTACAGTTAAGCCCGGATTCGTTAATTCTTCCGACCGGTTCATGGCCCAGAAACCATTGGTAAGGTAATCGTTTACAACTGAACTGTGTTTCTGTATCTGATCGAAACCACAATGGTGGTTTGTGATAAGGAGTCCATCTTCTGAAATTAACTCTCCGGTACATCCTGAACCAAAAAGGACAACGGCATCTTTAAGACTGGCATGGTTGACACTGTAAACATCCTCTGCCGAGAGTTTAAATCCCATCTGAGACATCTCTTCAATATTGTATTTCTGAAGCAGTGTCGGAATCCACATCCCCTCTTTGGCGAATAAAAGGGTTGTTGTAAAAATGAAAAAGATAAAAAAGCTAAGTGAACGTAACATGTTAATAGATTGTTATTTGATTAGTTTTTCTGCTTGATTTTCTGAATATTGAAAATTCTTAGTGCTTGATAAATAAGGTAATAAGGTATGTCATAGGGGATGATGAATAGCTACTAAGGTTAAAAAAACAGAAATAAGGTTTTAAAAATTTTGCAAAATAATCATAAAGTGAAAAACGATAAAATATTTTATTTCAATAGTTTGATTAATGATCCAAAATAAAAATATGCCACCAAATCACTATTCGTCAACCGACGGACACTAAACACATCTAAAAATTTCTTTAGTGCCTTTTTTGTGCTTTTGTGTTTTTGTGGCGAAAAGTTTATTTTATTTAATTAAATTTATTTAGCTCTTCATAAAGCTGCTGAACCGGAAGGCCCATCACATTAAAATAGGATCCTTCAATCCGGGTAATGGCGATGTATCCAATCCATTCCTGAACGCCGTAGGAGCCTGCTTTGTCGTAGGGACGATAATTTTCAAGATAATAACTGATTTCATCATCCGATAACTCCTTGAAATAAACATCGGTTGAGGATGCGAAGGCAACCTGCTTTTCCCTTGTGGTTAAGCATACTCCGGTAACAACAACATGTTTTTTTCCTGATAATTGCCGGAGCATTTCAGCGGCATGCTCATAATCGTTTGGCTTACCCAGCACTGTTCCATCAATCCAAACTATTGTATCTGCCGTAATTACAAGAGCCTCGTGACTGAGTTCTTCTACAAAAGGTTCAGCTTTGAGTTTGGCAAGGTAGACCGGAATCTCCTCCATAGGTAATCCTTCGGGAAATACCTCGTCAACTTCGTGAATAATTACCTCGAATGGGATATTTAGTCCCTCCAGTAGTTGTCGTCTGCGCGGAGACTTTGAAGCAAGTATTATTTTATAATCGGATACCATTTTTAATTTTTCTATGAGGAGTTATTATTTCAGTTTTAGGTTGTTTGATAAAACATCTCCCAGTTCATTTTTTCGCAATCGATCCATTTCCCCTGAGCGCGTAACACTTGTTCAACAACATCACGCACACAACCCTGGCCACCATCCTTATCTGAGATATAGTGTGAGATTGCTTTAATTTCATGCGCTGCATCTTTTGGACAAACAGGCACCCCAACAGCCATCATCACGGGGTAATCGGGCAGGTCGTCGCCCATATACATCACCTGTTCCGGCTTAAGATTATTCTTCTCCATAAAGTCGATGAGGCATGGCAGTTTTTTAAGTGAGCCGGTATATAAATCCTTGATTCCTATTTTTTCGCAACGTTTGATCACTTCAATTGTTTTTCCGCCGGTAATTACGCAAACAGGATATCCCATTTTGATTGCATACATCAGCGCAAATCCGTCTTTCAGATTCGAAGTGCGTATGGTTTCACCTTCTGCAGTAAGTACCTGAGTTGTGGCAGAGATCACACCATCGATGTCAAATACAAATGCTTTGACTTTGGTCAGTTCTTCTTTAAAAAATCCCATTCTTAATGTATGTGTGTTTGAATTATTCGTTTGCTTATTTGTTCATAAAGCTCTTTCAGATCGGGATGGCTGTTAAGCATTGCAAGATGCTTCTCCATGACTACTTTATCGTTTCGGATGGCAGGCCCTGTTTGGGAGCTCTCAGGAGATTGAGAAATTACCTTGTTGGCCGTTTCAAGGATCAGCGGTTTGAGAATCTCAAAATCGATCCCTGATTCACCAAGCAGCTCTTTGGCAATGGCATAAAAATGATTTACGAAATTGCAGGCAAAAACGGCAGCAAGGTGGATTTGCTGACGCCGGGTAGAATCAAGGGGGGTAACACGGTGAGATAGAGATTGAGCTAACCGGTTTATGACCTCAAGATTTTGGGGTGAATTGGATTCTATGTAGAAAGGAACCTGATCGAAGTCGATTTTTTTACCGGCAGAAAATGTTTGAAAAGGATACAATACTCCGAAATTCTGGCAGTAAGGTGCAAGAATTTCCATGGAGATGCTACCTGCGGTGTGTAACACCAATTTATTTTTCCATTTTATTTCAGGCAATAGCGTTGTGATCGTATTGTCCTTTATGGAAATCAGGTAGATATCACACTCCAATGTTATTGAATCTGTTTGGGTTGTAAAGGGGCAATTTAGTTTTGTAGCGAGTATTTCGGCATGTTTCGCGGTTGGTGACCAAACCTGCACAATCTGATGCCCCTTTTCTGAAAGAGCAATACCCAGATGTGTGGCAACGTTTCCCGATCCTATTAAACATATTCTCATTATCTGCAATTTATTTTTGCAAAATTATCTTTTAATGGATACAAAAATGAAACAACTTTTGAACATCATTCGAAGATTTGAAAAATAACCTTAAATTTGCTCCCCAAAATAACAATTTATTAATACTTTAAAATTAATTACTTTAATTATGACCAAGTACGTTTATACATTCGGAAATGGACAGGCTGAAGGCGGAGCAGGGATGAAAAATCTCCTTGGAGGGAAAGGTGCCAACCTCGCAGAGATGAACCTGATTGGCGTTCCGGTTCCTCCGGGATTCACAATTACCACTGAAGTTTGTACCGCTTTTGTTGAGAACGGGAGAGACGCAGCTTTCGAAATGATCAAAAAGGAAGTACAGGATGCTGTGGCACTTGTTGAGCAACTTACAAACACCAAATTTGGTTCAAAAGAAAATCCTTGCTTACTCTCTGTTCGTTCAGGCGCACGGGCATCTATGCCTGGTATGATGGACACGATCCTAAACCTGGGATTAAATGACCTGGCTGTTGATGGAATTGCAAAGAAATCGGGGAATGAGCGATTTGCATGGGATTCATACCGCCGGTTTGTACAGATGTACGGAGATGTTGTATTGGGTTTAAAACCACATAGCAAAGAAGATATCGATCCGTTCGAAGAGATTATCGAAGGATTAAAGGAGGAGCGCGGAATTCACCAGGATACTGACTTTACCGTTGCTGACCTTAAATTATTGGTTCTGAGATTTAAACAAGCTGTTTTACTGAAAACCGGAAATGAATTTCCTTCCGATCCATGGCAACAATTATGGGGTTCAGTAGGAGCTGTTTTCGAAAGCTGGATGAATGACCGGGCAATCTACTACAGAAGACTGAATAATATTCCGGTTGAGTGGGGAACAGCAGTAAATGTGCAGGCGATGGTATTTGGAAACATGGGAAGTAACTCAGCTACCGGCGTTGCATTTACACGTGATGCATCGACAGGTGAAGATATTTTCAATGGTGAGTACCTGATTAATGCACAGGGTGAAGACGTTGTTGCAGGTATTCGTACTCCACAGGAGATTACATTGGAAGGGTCGCACCGTTGGGCTACACTTCAAAATGTAAGCGAAGAAGAACGTGCTTCAAAATTCCCTTCCCTTGAGGAGGCAATGCCGGTTGCTTATGCCGAATTGCTTGCTACTCAGCAGAAACTGGAAAATCACTACCACGATATGCAGGACATCGAGTTCACCATTCAGGATGGTAAACTTTGGTTGTTGCAAACACGTAACGGTAAACGTACCGGAGCTGCAATGGTTAAAATGGCCGTTGATATGTTAGCCGAAGGTTTTATCGATGAAAAAACTGCGCTGATGCGCGTTGAACCAAATAAACTGGATGAATTACTTCACCCGGTATTCCATACTGAAGCACTGTTAACAGCTAAGGTTATTGCGAAAGGTTTGCCTGCATCTCCGGGTGCTGCAACAGGCCAGATCGTATTCTTTGCTGATGAGGCTGGAAAATATGAAAACTCAATCCTGGTCCGTATCGAAACCTCTCCCGAAGATCTTGAAGGGATGGTTATCGCCAGAGGTATTTTGACTGCTCGTGGAGGGATGACCTCTCACGCTGCTGTTGTTGCCCGCGGAATGGGAAAATGCTGCGTTTCCGGAGCCGGATCAATGCGCATCGATTATAAAACCAGAACATGTGAAGCTGGTGGCGTATCCTATAAAGAGGGTGACTGGATTTCATTAAACGGTTCAACAGGTGAGGTCTATGATGGTAAGGTTAAGACTCAGGAAGCTGAATTAAGCTCTGACTTTGCTAAATTGATGGATTTATCCGATAAGTTCTCCCGTATGAAAGTTCGTACCAACGCTGACACACCTAAAGATGCTGCAATTGCACGTCAGTTTGGTGCCAAGGGTATTGGTCTTTGCCGTACAGAGCACATGTTCTTCGAAGGTGAACGTATCAAGGCAATGCGCGAAATGATCCTCTCATCTGATGAAAAAGGTCGTAAACTGGCATTGGCTAAATTATTGCCTTACCAGCGTTCCGACTTCGAAGGTATCTTTGAAGCGATGGCCGGTTATGGTGTTACTGTTCGTCTTTTGGATCCACCATTACACGAATTTGTGCCTCACCAGCAAGCTACTCAAAAAGAACTTGCCGAAGAGATGGGAATCTCTATCGATCAGATTCGTATTAAGGTTTCTGAACTTGAAGAGTTCAATCCAATGTTAGGTCATCGTGGTTGCCGTTTGGGAATCACCTATCCTGAAATCACCGAGATGCAGGCACGTGCTATCATCGAAGCTGCGATGAACCTCAAAGCTAAAGGTATAGATGCCCGTCCTGAAATCATGGTTCCATTGATCGGTACTGTTGCGGAGTACAAAAATCAGGCTGATATCATCAATAAGACTGCTGAGGCTGTTTTCGCTGAGCGTGGTGACAGGATTGAATATCTCGTTGGAACGATGATCGAAGTTCCCCGTGCAGCTCTTACTGCCGAAGGTATTGCCAAAGAAGCACAGTTCTTCTCTTTTGGTACCAATGACCTTACCCAGATGACTATGGGCTTCT
>CANJNY010000052.1 GCA_947475715.1 Prolixibacteraceae bacterium | reverse complement strand
AGCATTGGCAATTATAATGGTACTGTTTTTCCATATCTTAGTCATGTTTCCTCACCCTGAGTGGTTATCTAAAGTTGCAAAATTTGGATGGATAGGAGTCGATCTTTTCTTTGCATTAAGTGGTTTTCTGATTGCTTCTCAGTTGTTTGCAAAAATGGCCGACGATAGAAGGATTTCATTTAAAGATTTTTTCATTAAACGCTTTTTTAGGATTGTTCCTGCTTATGTGACGGTATTGATCCTTTATTTAAGCTTTCCCATTCTAAGGGAACATGGTACTCCGGCCCCATACTGGAAATTTTTAACTTTTACCCAAAACCTGGGTTTAGACCTGCGCACTATGGGTGCTTTTTCCCATGCCTGGTCGCTCTGTGTGGAGGAGCAATTTTATTTGTTTTTTCCCCTTATTCTGATTGTTCTGGTCTATTTTAAAGCAGTGAAAAGCGGATTTGTTATCCTTATTTCTCTCTTTTTATTTGGATTTTTAGCCAGACTTTATGCCTGGAATGTGTTAGTCTCTCCATTTAATGGCTCTGATCTTTTCGGTGTTTACTGGCAGGAATGGATCTATTATCCTACTTATGCAAGACTGGACGGACTATTGGCAGGAATTTTTATTGCAGGCATATTTCAGTTCAGGCCAAATTTAAGGAAGCGTTTGGATCGTTATGGTAACCTGATGTTAATCACCGGAATTGTCGTCTTGGCAGCAGCATACCTAATTTGTATGGATGAGCGATCATTTAAACTTTGCCTGTTTGGTTTTCCGCTGGTGGATATTGGATGCGGTTTCCTTGTGCTTGGATCGGTAATCCCTTCGAGTATTTTATACCGATATAAATCAGCCGTTTTTTCCAATATCGCAATGCTCTCGTATTCCATTTACCTGATTCATAAAATAACAATTCATGTTACTCAGGAACAGTTTTTCAAGCTTGAAATAGCGAAGGAGAGTAATCTGATGATGGTGATTTGCGTACTTGTAACATTAATTGCGGCTAATCTTTTACATCACCTGATTGAAAAGCCTGTAATGAAACTTAGGGTTCAGCTTTTGACCCTCACTGCAAGGAAATCTTCATCCAATATGATCAGAAAAGAATAAATAAGCTATCACATTGTCTAATAAGTAATTATATTAAATAGACTACTGCACTTTAATTGGCTTTAGCCTGTGATTAGTCTAAGATAGTTAATGAAGTTTATTTTAACTATGTTTGCCTTGTGTCTCAGCAATATTTTAAGGATGATTCAGAAGCATTGCTTCAACTGGCAGAAGGAAATATTTTTGCTTATCGTCATCTGTTTGACCACCATTTTTCGGATCTCTGTAATTTTCTGCTGATCTATCTGCATCGGAAAGAACTCGCTGAGGAGATTGCTCTTGATATTTTCACCTATGTATGGGAAAAAAGAGAGACCCTTCAGATCAGGGCAACCTTTAAAGCATTCCTCTTTGCTGCTGCTAAAAATAAGGGGATATCCCTATACCGGAAAGAACATCAAAAAATATTTTCACAAATTGAGAGCAATGACATTGCAATGCCAGGAAGTGATGATGCACAGTTTTTGATGGAGAATAACGAGCTTCGTGACCTGATTGAAAATGCCATTCTTAAACTTCCTGAAAAAAGCCGGCTGGTCTATCAGCTGGCCTGGGAAGAGAATCTTTCGTACAACGAAATAGCCAAACAGCTTGGATTGAGTTCCAAAACAGTAGAGAACCATGTTGGAATCGCCCTGCGAAAATTGCGTGAATCGCTAAGACCCTATTATAAACAGATATTTGTTTGGTGGGTGGTCATTCAATTGTTGGAATGATTAAGATTTGCAATCACTAGCAAAACTCTATAAGGTATGCTACTGGCGGCTGGCAATTGGCTACTAGCAACTGGTAATTATTACTTTCAAATAAAATTTCAGCTAATTATTAATCCCTCGATTTTTTATTGGATTTTGGAAATCAACCTCGATTTTGAAAAGCTTTACGCATAAAATTGCTAGTTGCCAGCTGCTAACCGCCAGTCGCAAAATTTGTATCTCATATTAATGCCCCTCTTTTGTCGTTACGTTTCACAATTATGATAGTTTATTCAAATTAAATTCAATTTTTGCTTGGGGGTTTTTCCGTTTTCCATAGACATATCATCGAAACACATGAATATGGAACAGATAAATGCCCCTTGGGAAGCGATTGCTGCCCGGCTAAAAAATGAAACAAGTGACGATCAACTCTGCCAAATCGGGGAGTGGTTAGACGCATCTCCTGAAAATCCGGTGATTCTCTCTGAAATCATGAATACCTGGTCAATCACCAGACATAAAACCCAATTTTATGAGCCTGATAATTCATTGAATTGGGAGAAACTGATGAATCGTATCGGTCAGATACAAGGTCGTAAAATACAATTGTCACTGAATTACAGATGGATCGCCGCAGCATCCGTGATCGTCATGGTCTTTATGACAGGCCTGGGAGTTGGTGGCTTTTTAAAACCTTTCAGTCATTTAGAAATAGTGAGGATAATCTCGCCTGAAGGGAGCAAAACACAAATCATTTTGCCTGACAGCACGCGTGTATGGCTTAATTCAGGCGCGGAATTGCAATACTCCGCCGATTTTTCGGCCAAAAACCGTCATGTATCGATGAAAGGTGAATGTTTTTTTGCAGTTACCAAAGATCCCGATCACCCTTTTTTGGTTGACGGAAGTAATCTCCGGGTTAAGGTTTACGGAACCCGCTTTAATGTTAACGAAGACAGGTTATCTCATAGCACGGATGTTACCCTTATTTCGGGGAAAGTTGAAGTTTACAATCAGAATAAACAGCTTTTATCCAATCTGAATCCGGGGGAGCAATTGGTTTACAACAACGGAGTAAGTAACGTACAACTTGCACGAAATCCCGAAGCAATCACCTCATGGATTAATAATATGATGGTTTTTAATAATCAACCGTTCGAAGCGGTGATCAATTACCTTGAAAAATGGTATGGTGTGACAATTACCTTAGACCCGACGATTCATTATAAATACAATTATACATTTAAAGTCAAGACCGAGAGTTTGCGCGAAGTACTTGAATTAATCTCATTTATAACGCCGATAGATTATCATATTGAAGGAGAAAAAGTAGCCATTAAATACAGGAAAAATATGAGAAAATAAAGGAACCCCACTCCACAAAAAAACAGGAAGTGTTTGAAACTCCCTGTTCATTAATGTAGTTTATTACGAATCAGAATTTTTCATGCAAGACGCTTCCTGATAAAAGAGTTACATGAAAGATTCAAAAAACTAAATCAATCAAAAGTATGAAAAAAATCATTCATTTGTACCGGCGAAATCCGGCTACACAAAAAATTCTATTAACTATGCGGTTAACCCTGCTCTTGCTGGTTATAAGTATTTTCAGCGCCTTTTCCAACAGCTATGCGCAAAAAACCAAACTAGACATTAACGTTCAGAACAGCAGTGTAAAAGAAATTCTCGATGCCATCGAAACACAAAGCGAGTTTTTTTTCATGTACAACAATAAACAGGTTGATGTGGACCGGAAAGTTGATCTGGATGCAAGATCTTCAACCGTTGATGCGGTACTTCAAAAATTATTTGCCGGAACAGAGGTGAATTTCAAGGTTGTAAATCGTCAGATTTTGCTCTTTCCCAATGATTTAATTACAATGGCTGATCAGCCTGGTAAAAAAATTACAGGGAAGGTGAGTGATCAATCGGGAACTCCGATATCTGGTGCGTCAGTTGTTATAAAAGGGACAACAACGGGAATAACCACCGATAATGACGGAACTTTCTCGCTGTTACTTCCGGTCGATGCCAAAACAGTAGTGATCTCATTTGTTGGAATGAAGACAAAGGAAATCTCCATTGCCGGAGGTTCATCATTCACTGTTGTTCTGGAAGAGGAATCTATCGGACTTGAGGAGGTAGTTGCCATTGGTTATGGTACTGTTAAGAAAGTCGATATGACCGGGGCTATCTCTTCAGTAAGGGGATCTACGCTTTCCAAACGTGAAACCACACAACTCTCATCAGCTCTGCAGGGGGTAACTTCCGGGGTTATGGTTATCAGGGATAATGGTGCACCCGGGGCAGGCGCCTCCATCCGAATTCGGGGTATTACGACCATTGGAACCAGTGATCCATTGATAATTGTCGACGGAATTCCGGTTGGAAGCATTGATGATGTTAACTCAAAGGATGTTGAAACGATGTCGGTTTTAAAGGATGCAGCCGCAGCTTCCATTTACGGATCAAGAGCTGCAGCAGGTGTTATTCTTATTACGACCAAACGTGGAAAGACCGGCTCCTCCAACATCAGTTACAACTATGAATATGGAATTGAAAAGGCCACTCAAATGCCTACCTACACCAATGCCGTAAAATACCTTCAATATGCCAATGAACAGAAATGGAACGATAACAATAATGAAGGTTCTGTTTATCCGGTATTTGCACAGGACTACATCACTGGTTATTCAGCTAATCACGCTTCCAATCCCGATTTGTATCCTGATACAGACTGGAATGCCATGATCTGGAAAAAGAATGCTATTCGTAAATCACATTCTGTTACATTCAATTCAGGAACCAAAAATTTGCAAACCAATGCCTCATTTACCTTAAGTGATGTTGGTGGACTCTATGATCTGAAAAGCTATAAACGAATGACCGCAAGGGTTAACAACGACGTTACAATCAGCAAATTTTTGTCAGCCACCATTGATGTCAATTTTAAACGTGTTGAATCAAATGCTCCAACCGTTGAAGCGAATGCCGCTGCCCAAAAGCCTGGTCCAATTTTTGCCGCTCTCTGGGCCGATGGAAGAGTTGCTGAAGGAAAAGCAGGAGACAACAGATACGGACAATTGGTCAACGGAGGTGTCAATAAAGGGTGGAATAACCAGTTATCTGGCAAAGTATCTCTTGATTTAAAACCCTTTGACGGACTTAAAATCTCTGCTGTCTTTTCCCCGACTCTTAACTACGACAAGGCCAAAAATTTTCAAAAGGCAGTTCATTATACCAATTTCAACGATCCTAACACGATTGCAGGATATTTAGGAGGTGTAACGACAACCTCTCTGAATGAGTTTCGCAATGATGGTTATTTCCATACATCCCAATTCATTGCCAATTACATCAAAAGTTTTGGCAAGCATAATCTCAATTTGATGGCAGGTTATGAAAACTACTACCAGACCTACGAGAATTTGGGCGCCTCACGCGATGCCTATGAACTAACAAATTATCCATACCTTGATGCGGGTCCGCTTTCCTTACGTGGTAACAGCGGCTCCGCTTGGGAATACGCTTACCGCTCTTTCTTTGGACGCATGATGTATAATTATGCAAACAAATATTACCTGCAGACAAACATACGCAGGGATGGATCATCAAGATTTGATCCAAAATATCGCTGGGGTGTTTTCCCATCCTTCTCTGCCGGGTGGGTACTTTCCAATGAGAATTTCATGAAAAATATTCCTCTCCTCTCTTACCTTAAATTGAGAGTCTCATGGGGTGCACTTGGGAATGAGAGAATTGGCAACTATCCTTATCAGGCTGCAATAAGCTTTGGGAGTACACCACTGTATATGGCAGGAGTTGCTACAGCTGCAACCACTGCAGCTCAGGCACAATACGCCATTCCCAACATATCCTGGGAAAAGACCGAAACCTCAGATATCGGATTAGATGCTAATTTTTTAAATAACAGGCTTCAGATTACGGGAGATTACTACTCAAAGACAACCAAGGACATGTTGCTGGCATTGCAGATTCCACCATCACTTGGCTTTGACAATCCAAGCCAGAATACGGGGAAAATGGATACCAAAGGTTGGGATTTTGAAGTAACCTGGAATGATAAAATAGGCCAGGTTAAATACTCTGCATCGGTAAATTTATCCGATTTTAAATCAAAAATGGGTGACCTTGGCGGAACCCAGTTTATTGGAGATCAAATTACGGAGAAAGGAAGTGAATTTAATGAGTGGTATGGCTATAAATCTAAGGGTCTTTTCCAGGATGCCAACGATGTCGCGACTTCAGCTAAACTTTATGCCAACTCCAAACCCGGAGATATTAAATACCAGGATATCAGTGGACCCACAGGAGTTCCGGATGGTATTATCTCTGCCCAATACGATCGGGTTCATTTGGGAGGTTCTCTTCCAAGATACATGTATGGCGGGAATGTACAGCTAGACTACAAAAACTTTGACTTTGGCATCGTATTTCAGGGAGTTGGAAAGCAAAATGCACGGATTTATCCTACAGCGGTAAGACCACTAAATGTCGCCTGGACTGCCGTACCGACAGTCATCGAAGGTAAATTCTGGAGCAATAATAACACGGCGAAACAAAATCTGGATGCCGTTTATCCACGTTTGAGTGAGAATGCCGCAGCTGCCAACAATTATGTCATGTCTGATTTCTGGATGTTTGATGGTTCATATTTCAGGGTAAAAAACATAACATTAGGATATACTATTCCGTCTGCCTGGGCAGATAAAATTAAACTTCAAAATGTGAGATTCTATTCTACCATCTCAGATGCATTCTGTCAAAGTCATTATCTTAAGGGTTGGGACCCGGAAGTTTCTGAATCAGGTTATCCTATCACCATGACCATTATTTTTGGTATATCTGTTAAATTTTAAAAGCTAAAGCGATGAAAAACATAATAATAGCATCACTATTCTTAAGTCTGTTCGTTGTAACAGCATGTACCAAACTCGATTTAAATCCACTCTCATCCGGATCAAGTACCAGTTGGTACAGCAATGAAACGGAGATTACGATGGCCCTGAATGATTGTTACAATGAGATTTTCTGGTTCAAGGACGATGATTTTAACACCGATGATCAGATTCAGCGTGCACTTCAAAGTGAAGTCTCGGGGAATACCATCACTGGCCAATCTGCTACGATTACTAATCTGTGGTTAAATTCTTATAAATCAATATCCAGGACAAATACCATTCTTGCAAGCCTTTCACGTGCCGCCGGGACCATCTCTGCCGACAGGCTTGACCAATATGCTGGTGAGGCACATTTTGTCAGGGCATGCAGGTATGCGGACCTGATTACCCATTTTGGCGATGTCATTTATACCACCAGGGTGCTTCCACTGGATTCTGCTTTCCTGGTAAGCAGGACCAGTAAAACGGTTATATTAAAAGGTATTTATGAGGATTTTGATTATGCTGCAAGTAAATTACCTGCATCCTATCCGGCTGCAGCAATTCAACGGGCAACAAAAGGAGCAGCTCTGGCTATGAAAGCAAGAATTGCACTCTACATGAGTGATTTCACAACTGCCAGGGATGCGGCAAAAGAGTGCATGAACCTGGGAGTCTATACACTGGCAAGTGATTGGAGTACTTATTTTCTGGCTTCAACAAGGAATTCGTCAGAATCAGTTTTTTTAATGCCAAGATCGGTAGCCTTGAATGCAATTTTTGATGATTATTACGTGCGGCAAACGCTTACCCGCAATGCCGGTGGTTTTGGTAACCAAAATCCATCATGGGATCTCTTCTCCTCTTTTCTTTGTAACGATGGTTTAACAATCGAAAAGTCTCCGCTATACGACCCAAGAAATCCTTTCAAAAACCGCGATCCGAGATTAACCAAAACTATCGTCGAATTCGGAACTCCGCATCTGGGTTTCATCTATCAACCCCATCCTGACAGTACACTTGTGATGAACCTCAATTCAGGTAAACTTGTTCTTAACAAAGATTCCCGTACTAATTCCCAATACGCATCTTACACCGGTTTGACCTTCAAAAAGGGTGTTGATGCCAGCTGGACTACCTTGAGGATTGATCCGGATAATGTTATCATCCGCTATGCTGACGTCCTTTTAATCTATGCCGAAGCAATGATTGAAATGAATTCGATTGATCAGTCCGTGTTTGATGCTATGAACATGGTTCGTGCAAGAGCTTATGGCGTCGATAAATCTGCAACATCTTCATATCCGGCTATTACCGAAACCGAACAGTCAAAGTTGAGAAGAATTTTACGGCTGGAAAGACGGATGGAATTCGCAACTGAAAATCGGCGGTACATGGATCTGATTCGTTGGAAGATGGCTGAAGTTGTACTGAATAAACCAAGCTATGGTATGTTTGATCCAGCTGATTTAAAAACTAAGATTATCAGTAAAGGTCTTTGGTTCTTTCCGGGCATTCCGGCATTCGACAACCAGGGCCTCCCCGATTTTTCAGCCTGGTATACAGCCGGTCTTGTAAAACTTTTAACTCCAAAAACCTTTGATAAAAGTAGACAGTACCTATGGCCATTGCCAACGACAGAACTGCTGGTTAATAAAAACCTGACACAAAATCCCGGATATTAAACCGGATTAAGCTTCCTATATTTAGGGGTTAGCTTAAAGTATAATTTTTAGCAGAAAGCGCATTTGATTCCATTTGCGCTTTCTGATCCTAAAACCGACGATAAAAGTTCAAATGATTATATAAATGGCATAAAGATGAAATTTAAAACTACTCCAATAATTCTCGCATTTCTTTTCTCTGTCGGTAGTGGAATTGCGCAAAAAGGGATAAACCCGATAAATTTCAGTGGCATCTACCCCAATCTGGCCTATTACAATAACGAGGGAGAGTGCGGTACCGGTGCGGTTGTCCCCTGGGCTGACCGTTTGTGGGTAATCACTTACGGCCCCCACTTGCCGTATGGCTCATCAGACGAATTATATGAGATTACCCCCGGACTTCAAAAAATAGTAAGGCCGGAAAGTATTGGAGGTACTCCGGCAAACAGGATGATCCATAAAGAGAGCAACCAGTTGTTTATTGGCCCTTATGCCATTGACGGAAATCGAAACGTTCGCGTGATCCCTTATCAGGATATGCCCGGACGTCATACCGGTAATGCCCGGCATTTGACCGATCCGGCAAATAAAATCTACTATGGAACCATGGAGGAGGGCTTTTATGAAGTGGATGTAAAAACACTACAATCGAAGGTTTTGTTCGAAGATCTTAATGTAACCAGAAAAAAGAGCAAGGATACGGATGGGAATTTGGAGGGAACTTTGATGCCCGGCGCCCATGGAAAAGGTTTCTATTCGGGACAGGGTGTGATGGTTTACAGTAATAATGGCGAATCTTCGCCAGAGGCTCTTAAGCAGTTCGATATCAAATCGGGTGTGTTGGCAGAATATAATGGTCAGGAGTGGAAGGTGATCAGAAGAAACCAGTTTACGGAGGTTACCGGTCCCGGAGGTATTTATGGGAATCAACATCCCGAAACAGACCCAATATGGGTTAATGGCTGGGATCACAAATCGGTATTGGTTGGGGTTCGGGACAGCGGAAAATGGAGCTTTTACCGACTTCCCAAAGCCAGTCATACCTACGACGGGGCACATGGATGGAACACCGAATGGCCGCGCATCCGGGATGTTGGAACTCTTGAAAAGCCGGATTACCTGATGACGATGCATGGAATGTTCTGGCATTTCCCGGCAACATTCACTGCATCAAATTCAGCAGGGATCAGACCCGGATCGGCTTATCTTAAAGTGATTGGCGATTTTGCAAGATGGAATGATCAGTTGATTTTTGGGTGTGACGATGCCGCGAAATCTGAATTTTTAAACACGAGAAAGGTTAAAGGGAACATTCAGGGACCCGGACAATCCAATTCAAATATCTGGTTTACCTCACTCGAAACACCCTGGAATTTGGGCCCTAACACTTCAGAAGGCGCCGTCTGGATTTCTGAGATGGTTAAAGCGGGTGAAGTTTCCGAACCATTTCTTTTTGCCGGCTGGGACTACCGCTCGGCGTGGGTGAAAAATGAGGGGGTAAAACCAGTATCCTATACGTTCGAAGTAGACAAAAAGGGGAATAACCAATGGGAAATTTTTCAAACTATTCAAGTAAAAGCTGATGAAGCATTGAATATTCCATTCTCTGAAAAAGGCGAGTGGGTGAGGGTAAGAGTTGCACAGGAAACCAAAACGACAGTCCATTTTTCATATACACAGAAGGAGTTGCGATCAAAAGTTCCAAACCCGATTTTTGCAGGACTCGCGCCTATAGCTGCTTCAAAAATAAATGCGGGTTATTTGTGGGATCTGGGGGAGAACCGGCGCAAACTGGGAATTCTTGCCGGAGAAGTATCCGACAAAAGTTTCACAGAAAGCGGTTACTATGAATTGGATTCGCTGATGCATCTGGAAAAAAAGACGGATACGGTTACGGCAACCTTTATCCGCGAAAAGATGAGTATTCCCAAAGATGTGGTTACTATTGATGAGGCTTCAGTGCTGATCATTGATGATGCCGGCCGTCGCTGGAGATTACCCAAAGGCAAACCGAAACTCACATCCCTCACCAGTAACGCCTTGATGCGGATTTGCCGTGAAGTATCTACGGAACGCGACCTGCTCAACTGTTCCGGAACCTTCTATGAACTGCCTGCTGAAAACGCGGATGGCTATGCCAAAATTAGGCCAATAGCTTCAAGCAACTTTCGGATATTCGATTACGCCTCTTATCGGGGAATGCTCATTCTGACAGGGATCGATCCCCTGGCAGCGATAGGAAACCCGCACATCGTCTCCTCCTCTGATGGAAAGGCGGTTGTATGGGCCGGGGTCATTGACGACCTGTGGCAAATTGGAAAACCGGTGGGCGAGGGTGGTCCGTGGAAAAATTCGATGGTGAAAGCGGGAGAAGCTTCAGATCCTTACCTGATTGGATTCTACGATAAACGAAGCCTGGAATTATCGCACAACGCAAAAGGGGCCATAACCTTCAAAATCGAAGCAGAGCCCATTGGCCATGGACCATGGATGACTTATCAGACTGTAATTGTAAAACCAGGAGAAACTTTTGAATACATCTTCCCTCAATCATTTCAATCGCGCTGGATTCGTTTTGTTTCCGATATCAATTGTTCAGCCACAGCTTACCTAAAGTACGAATAATTAATCAAAAGGGTGATCAGGCAAAAGATTTATAAATCAACTAATAAACGCATGAAAGCATACTTTTTCATATTATTTGCCTTCGTTTTCTTCACCATGCAGAGTTTGTCTGCCGAAGAAAAACGGACAGATATCCCATATTTTCTAAGAAATTATGCTGCACAATATGATGAATTACCTCGCAAGGCAGCTCTTTGCTGGTTCGATCACGCCCGTATGGGCATGTTTATCCATTGGGGTGTTTGGGGCAAATATCATGAGGCATGGGCGATGTACAATAAACTTATCCCACTTGAAGAATATCAGAAAACAGCCCGTGAAGTTGATGCCTCAGGATTCAATGCCAGTGAAATAGTGAAGCTCGCAGAGGAAAGCGGTATGCACTACATCACCTTTGTGGCCAAACATCATGATGGCTTTTGCCTCTGGGAAACCAAGGCCACTGAGTGGAATAGCATAAACTATCCCATGCACCGCGACTTTGTTGCAGAGTTGTCACTAGCATGCCGGGAACGGGGTATGCCCCTTTTTATCTATTATTCCATCGGCATTGATTGGACACATCCATACTACCTCCCGAAAGAGCTATATAATGTTGGACGTCCTGCCTACCCGCAAACTCCGGCCTATTTCAAGTACGTTAAGCCTGAGGATTTTGAGATATACCGAAACTTTTGCAAACAGCAGCTTACTGAACTTTGTACCCAATACGGTCCGGTGGCCGGCTTCTGGTTAGATCCCCTTGGTGGAGTACTTGCAAACAGCGAAATGTTTAAAATGCAGGAGTTTTACGATCTGATTCATCACTATCAGCCTCATGCACTGATTAATTTCAAAACCGGAGCCACAGGGACTGAAGATGTTCTTGTCGGTGAACGGGAGTTGAAATCGATCAGCATGCACTATGGCAATGCAACCCTGCAGGATCAGCGAATCCGGAAGCTTTCGGATGAGGCATGGAAAAAGAACTTTGAGAAAAAGGCCGAGATCGCCGTCGCCAGTCAGGGATCATGGGAATGGGAACCTGACAGCAGGTGCCAGGATGTAAGTTTACTTTGGGAAATGGTTGCTGGCGCAGCTGAAAATAACGCCAACCTCCTGCTCAATTTGGGACTTAAACCTGATGGATCTATTCCTGACGATGTCTCAATCAATTTTAAAAAACTGGGCGAACGAATCCGTAATGAAGGATTCCCTCCACTCAACAAGTCCACTTACCTGCAGTTGCGCCAGAATGGTACAACTTTAGATAAATCAGAGATCGAAAAAACTGCCCGTTAGCCACAATATAATATGACAAGTCGATCGTGGCTTTTGCCAAAGATTACATTCACACGAAACTTTGTTGGTTTCGGATTTCTAATGATATCAAAACAAATTATTACAGATGAAATCAATTTTTAATTCGTCAATTCCGGTCGCATTCCTGCTGCTGGTTGCAATTCAATCACCGGCAAAAGTGAAGATTGTAATGCCAGGTGACTCAATTACTGAAACAGGTAACACGAATGAGTCATTAAAATTAATTTCACAAACAAAACGGTTATCTTCTTTTTTGCCGGGTCAAATCTGGAACGATGCCAATGGTGTGCCTGTTAATGCTCACGGTGGCGGAATTCTTTACCATCAGGGCTCCTATTACTGGTATGGGGAGCATAAAGTGGAAGGGACTTTGGGCAATACAGCCCAGGTGGGTGTTCATGTTTATTCATCAAAGGATTTATACAACTGGAATGATGAGGGGATAGCGCTCAAGGTTTCGGATGATCCAAAGAGCGATATTGCCAAAGGGTGCGTATTGGAACGCCCGAAAGTAATCTATAACCAAAAGACGAAGAAGTTTGTGCTATGGTTTCATCTTGAATTGAAAGATCAGGGATATAATATGGCACGCGCAGGAGTTGCGGTGAGTGATTATCCAACCGGTCCATTTACTTTTATCCGGAGTTTTCGGCCAAATGCAGGTTATTGGCCGGTCAATGTTCAAAAATTCCACAATCGTCCCGTTTCGGATACGATTAAATCGGCTTATTGCGGAGGTAAAGATTGCTTACCTGCTCATCCGGATACCTTAAATCTTTTGGGGCGAGATTTCAATAAAGGACAAATGGCCCGCGACATGAACCTGTTTGTGGATGACGATGGAAAAGCCTACCATATCTACTCCTCTGAGGAAAACAGTACTTTGCATATCTCACAGTTGTCTGATGATTTTCTCTCCTATTCAGGTAAATATGGACGTTTTTTTCCCAATCGTTATATGGAAGGTGCTGCAATGTTTAAAACAATAGAAGGCAAATATTACCTGATTGCCTCCGATTGCACCGGATGGGATCCCAATGCAGCCCGCTCTGCAATGGCAGAATCGATTTGGGGTCCATGGAAAGAGCTGGGTAATCCGGCCATTGGAAAAGATTCAGAAACAACTTTTCATTCTCAAAGTTCGTACATTCTTGCTGTCAATGGTCAAAAGAACTCTTTTATTTATATGGGTGACCGGTGGGAGCCCAGCAATGCAATTGACGGACGGTATGTCTGGTTACCCATGCAAGTTATTGGTGGTAGACCTTGCATGAAATGGGCTGATGAATGGGATATTAAAAATCTGGTACGGGGCTCAAATTGAATATTCGTGGATCTGCCGGATAAATTCCACACACTTTAATGGTGGATCTATATATAAAAGCCTTATTTTTACTCTCAACTTATGTGCCTCTAAAAAATCAACTGCTAAAATCAGAATCTAATTAACGATTTCCTATGAATGCAATGCCATTTGTTATTGGTGCTTTTGCAGTTCTTGCATTAGCCTACCGATTCTACTATAGCTTTATTACTGCTAAAGTTCTGATGTTGAATGACAACGAAGTAGCCCCTTCGATTCGGCTGTTCGATAAAAATAATTATTTTCCAATGCCCAAATGGGTGGTCTTCGGCCATCATTTTGCTGCTATTGCCGGGGCAGGACCTCTTGTGGGACCTGTTTTGGCGGCTCAGTTCGGTTTTATGCCCGGATTTATCTGGATGCTCGTCGGAGCAGTAATGGCCGGGGGAGTTCACGATTTGGTAATTCTGACTGCCTCGATGCGGTACGACGGTAAATCGCTCGCCGAAATTGCCAAGGCTGAAATTAGTTCATTCAGCGGAACCATTACTTCCGTCGCGGTATTGATTATTCTGATTATTGCCCTGGCAGGCCTTGGAGTTGTGGTCGTTAATGCCTTGGCCGAAAGTTCCTGGGGGACATTTACAATTGCAGCAACAATTCCTATTGCGATCTTTATGGGTTTGTGGATGTTTAAATTCCGGAAGGGGAGAACTGTTGAAGCTACGATTATTGGCGTAATACTTCTTTCTCTAGCCGTCATTTACGGTAAATATGTTCCGGGATCACCCTATGAATCGTGGTTTACCTTTGATCGGAAAACCCTCACGATAATGTTGGCAGGCTATGGCTTTTTCGCTTCTGCGCTTCCTGTTTGGCTTTTGCTTTCTCCAAGGGATTACCTTAGCTCAATCATGAAACTTGCAGTGATTCTTATGTTGGCAGTGGGTATTATCATTGTCGCTCCTGAGATTAAAATGCCTTCGTTTACCCCTTTTATTCACGGCGGTGGACCGGTTATTCCCGGTACATTGTTCCCTTATTTGTTTATTACAATTGCCTGTGGAGCTATCTCCGGTTTTCATGCACTGGTAAGTTCGGGTACTACTCCGAAAATGATCATGAAAGAATCGCATATCAAAGCTGTTGCTGTCGGTTCGATGTTGTCAGAGGCTATGGTTAGTATTCTGGCTTTAATTGCTGCAACAAGTCTTTTCCCGCTTGATTATTTTCAAATCAATGTTTCACCTGAAAAATTCCAGCATTTTCTCCCTCAGCTAAAAGCTTTAGGATTTACTCAAACCAACCTAATTGATCTCTCCTCTCAGGTAGGAGAGGTTATTGCCGGAAGGCCCGGAGGGGCAGTTTCTCTGGCTGTAGGCATGGCTCAGATCTTCTCTTCAATTCCCGGACTTTCAGGTCTGATGTCCTATTGGTATCACTTTGCAATTATGTTTGAAGCCTTGTTTATATTGACCACCATTGATGCAGGCACCCGGATTGCCCGTTTTATTTTGCAGGAAGCAATGGGGAAGATTTATGCACCATTCGGAAGAACAAATTGGTTGCCAGGAAATCTGATTACCAGTCTTTTGGTGGTTTTTGCATGGGGATATTTTATTTATACCGGAACTGTGGCTACTATCTGGCCCATGTTTGGAGTCGCGAATCAGCTTTTGGCAACACTGGCGTTGGCTATCGGTACTTCATTCCTGATAAATAACGGAAAACGGCGGTATATGTGGATTACTTTAATTCCGATGATTTTTGTTGGAGTCACAACAATTACAGGTGGAATCATGAATTTGTTTAATATTTATATTCCCCAGATTAATGTTCCAAATACCAAAATTCAGGGGATAATTAATTCGCTGCTTACTTCAATAATCCTGATCTGCGTTATATTAATTATTTCAGAAGCCTCAAAACGATGGTTTAAAGTTGATAAAAAACTAAAGGGGTGACAGGAGCTACAAACTTTAGATTATTTCGTCCAAGGCAATCGTAATGCTCACACTTAAATACTAAGTTTAATTTTCAGCTTTCCAAGTAGAGCTGTTATTCCAATGATAATCATTGCGTAAAAAAATGATTTTAGCAATCCCACAGCTCCGGATGTTAAAATGGGAGGAAGTGAAAAAGTAAATTTGGCAATGCTGTAATATACGTAGGGAATCAGATAACAGGTCAGCGTGCTGGTCCCCGCCGGTTTAATCAGATCGAACCATTTGGCTTTATCCTTTAAATCAATCATATAATAAACCAGTGCAAGAAAAACAAACGCAATTCCATTGCATAAAAACACCCATGTTGGTGTGGCATGGATTTTTGAGATGATAAAAAAATTCCTTAATCCCAATCCGGCTAAAACTAATAAGGTCCCGGATCCAAGATAAAGAAGGGGGAGTTTAGTCCGTTTTTCTGAAGTTGTAGCCCGATCTAATAGCAGCGTTGCGGCAATCCCGGCAAAGGCAAATCCCTGTAAGGCACCACCACCGGGAATCGGGGTGTGAACCCAACCCGCCTGAGTGGCAATATTTATTATGCTAAAAAGTATCCATAATGAAATAAGAAGTATCGGCGATTTGCCGGTAAACAGGTAAAGAGTGGCACTGATAAGATAGGTCCAGCCTATTAAACCAAGAATTCCCCACCACGAAGGTTTCATTAGCTCATCACCATCTTTCCCGCCCCGGAAAATAAGAAATAGAAATAAAAGTAGTAATACACCGGCAACCTGTAATACAGGATAAAGATATTTTTTCCAGTCTGTCGCCTTAGGATAGATATTCCATCGCAGGAAAAATCCAACAACCATTAATATCTCAAACCATTCGCGACTTATACCTGAACTATTCTCATTAATGCGTCCAATATTAACGGTGAAAAATCCCATCACTAAAAGTGATAATGACCGGAGAAAAATGTGACTCATAATCTTAATCCTGCTTTCCCCCTTTGCTAAACGGCTACGTATGGCATAGGGTATCGACATTCCAACAATAAAAAGGAAACAAGGGAAGATAATATCCGAGAATCCCAAAAAATCCTGATTCTCTTTGGCATGCTCCAGCCAAAGGGGAACGCCGGTTAAAGACCAAAAGTCATTCACGAAAATCATGAGCATCATGGTTAACGCCCGAAAGATATCGATAGACAATATGCGGGGAGGAAGGTTATTCATCGTTTTTTTTATTTTTTATTTTTCAGTAGTGCCAAACAGGGCTCTGAAGCAATTCGATTGTGTATTTAGCCCCGCTTTCAAATCGGTTTTGCGTCCGTAAAATTCATCCATAAATGAGCCCGCACCTGACCATACCGTTTGCATCATCCCCTGGAAACGTTCCTTTATCTCTGGTGGTACAGAGGTGCGATAGCGATTCATGTCTTCTGCTTGTTGTTTGGCAATTTCAGGTTTTCTCCATGGGCATGTTATTACTCTAAACCCTTTATAGGCAAAATAAACAGGAGTCTGGTCGGGACGTTCATAATGCCAGTCGCAGATCATTATATCCTTGTATATTAAATCTATAGCCTTGTGTGTATTGTTCATACTCGCCTCCCACATGCCGATACCTGTTGTTTTTCCATCCAGAAGGCGGTCGCCCCATATCCATAATTGACGATTTTTCAAGGCCAGATGATTCCGGATCAGGTTGACCTCTCCTGCAAATAATTCCCCCTTGTCTTTACCGGAACAACGGGGACATTGATCCTCACCAATGTAAAAAACCTCATCCATTCCGGCATGGAAGGCATCTGCTTCAAATACCTCACAAATCTCATCCACCAGGCCAAAAACAATTTGGTGAAGATCGGGATGAAGCGGGCAATAACTTTTGCAATATAACCCGTCTGTGTTAGGCCAATTATATTTTTCCGGCATTTTTACATTGGGTGTTTCGTCGAACTGAGGATAAACGCGCAACAGGTTGGTCACTTTTGAAGCCCACGACTGATGTCCAAGCAGGTTAATTTGGGGAATTATCCGGATCTGGTTTTGGTGACAAGCTTCAACCAGTTCTTTTACCTGTTCATTTGTCAGAGCCGCTGAGTCTTGTAATTCCGGATAACTCTTAAACCTGTAGTTAAAGTCGATTCGTAAAATTAAAACATTGACTTTTCTGGGAGCCAGTTCCTGATTTATAAATTTGACAAATTCTTTCACCTCTGAGCTTCGGGGTGCCCCGATACAAAATCCGCGCACAGGTAAAATATCTTGTGCAATTGCTGTATTCATTAAAAAAGAGAGCAGCAATACAACTGTTAACGTTACAATTTTTGTCATGGTTTGTGTTACTTTGAAGTGAAGATTTAAACAGTAAAGCTCTGTAAAATTTAAGTCGTTTCCAAGTTTCTGTTTATTTTTATGCACCTTTTAAAACGAAATTTCAATTGCCCGGTAATTGGTAGAAGCATAATGATTTAGCATAAAAAGGCCAAATTTAACTTAATTTATTTGCTAATTATGTCACTTATTGGTATCTTTAAATGCTTAAATTTTTTGACCATGAATGAACTGTCTTTTATGGATCAATTGATTGTCAGAAAGATTACGGATATTGTCCTTGCAAATCTTGGTGAAGAGAATTTTGGGGTAAATGAATTAGCCATTGCCGCAGCAATGAGTCGCTCTTCGTTAAATCGCAAAATTAAATCAGCTTTAAAAAAATCTTCCTCTCAGTTTATCCGCGAATTAAGACTTCAAAAAGCAATGGAAATGCTTCAGTCTGGAGTTGCAACGGCTTCGGAGATTTCCTATAAGGTTGGATTTAACAGCCCCACCTATTTTAATTCCTGTTTTCATCAATATTATGGTTTTCCTCCCGGAGAGGTAAGGAAAAGAGATTGGAGTGAAACAGGGATAACCGACAATGAATTAAATGAGTATTCTGATTCTAATGTTCCCGTTAATTCAGAGGAAAATAAGCATGAAAACTCTTTTTTTGGAGCAAGAAACAGAAATTTTATTATCTTTTCAGCTGTTATACTGACATTTCTTAGTCTTACTTTTTTCTGGTATTTTTTATTTGTACGAAATGCTACAATGTCAGATATTCCACGTTTAAAAGATCCCGAAAAATCAATTGTAGTATTACCCTTTAAGAATTTAAGTGATAATCCCGAAAATCAATATTTTGCCGATGGGGTGATGGAGGATATTCTGAATCAGCTTTTCAAAATTAAATCGCTCCAGGTAATCTCCCGTACCACTGGAGATCTTTTCCAAACCGGATCACTATCGGCTCCTGAGATTTCACATAAATTAGGGGTCAATTTTATTCTGGAAGGAAGTGTCCAGCAACATGACAATATGGTGCGGATCATTGTCCAATTGATAGATGCACGGCGTGACAGGCATATCTGGTCTGAAAAATATGACCGGGAGATGGCCGATATCTTTTTAATTCAGAGTAGTATTGCCAAACAAATTGCGGATAATCTCGAGACTATTCTTTCGACAGAAGAAATTGAAAAGATCGATATAGTCCCAACGAGAATTCCTGAGGCCTATAATTTTTATCTCAAGGGTAGGTTTAATCTGATTACATTGTCAAAGGAAGGGGTGAAAAAATGTATCTCAAATTATGAAATGGCGATAGCTGCTGATCCTAAATATGCACTCGCCTATTTGGGACTTGCAGAGGCCTATTATGTGCAGTCGTGGTGGGGCTGGCTCAACTGCAACGAGGGTTATTCAAATGCCAAACAATATGCAAGGACCGCTTTAGAACTTGATAATAAATTATCAGAAGCTCATGCAATATTAGGTGCAGTTTTATGCTGGAAGGAGTGGGATTGGAAAGGGGCACAAAATGAATTTAATCGCGCCTTACAGCTTAGTCCCAATAGTGCGAGGGTTCATCAATACTATTCGGAATATCTCGACTTAATGGGTAATAATATGGCAGCCCGCTCGCACATTGAGCTTGCTTTAAAGCTTGATCCGGTATCCGCATCTTCGTATTTCCTAAGTGCCCAGTATTATTATCACGAGGGTAAGTTTGATCTGGCATTGGAAAATTTCAGGAAAGCAGCACAATTGAATAGTGATCCGTTGTTGACTAAATGGTGGATTTTTAATATCTGTTATTGGAAAAACGAAGGTTTGAAAGCGGTTGAAAATCTAGTGGAAATTATTAAATTGAAACCATCTGAATCGGATTACTCAGTTCCGGTAAAAAAAGCTTATGAGGTTGACGGTTTTAATGGATTGTTGAAGTGCCTAATCCTTTTGGAAACACAAAAACCTCTCCCTGATTCACTCCTGTTAGCTCGTTGGAATGCGATGCTTGGGAAAAAAAGAGAGGCTTTAAAATGGCTTAATCTTGCATTTGAAAGTCATCTTCCTGCTCTTCCTAAAGTTAATAATGATCCCGATTTTGAGATCCTGCACAATCAATCCCGGTTTAAAGAGATCATAACCCGCATGGGACTTTCGGATACCTATAACTCAAAGATAACTGTGACTCGTAATCCCGGATAATAGGCTGTTAAAATCACAATTAAGGCAAAATAGTCTTGCAGCTTTAAGTCATTCAGGCTATTTGACTTTTGTTGTGGGCTGGCAATTGGCAACTGGCCACTGGCGGCTGGCAGATTTGTGCCGGAAGTTAGTGACATTTATCTTAGCGAGATTGTGAAAAAAAGTCATCAGGCAACAGCCATTTAAGCTAGCCGGTACCGTTGCGTACAACTCGAATCGGGACCAAATGCTGGCAGCGATTCATGAATCGATTAATAGTAGGGAAAGCTTCTCTATCCATACAATTCGTTACAGTGCCGCAGGCAAATTGAAAAAATCATTAATTCATACTCCTTATTTTTATTTTGATTGGAGTGTCTTTTAGTAAATCTAATAATCCCTTTGGATTTTTATTGTCAAAATGATAAGGATATAAGATGTTCGGCATAATCCTTCGGGCAGCATCGGCTAACATCTGAAAGTTCATTACATAAGGAAGCCCCAAAGGTAAAAAGGCGATGTCAATATGTTTAAGATTCGACATTTCAGGTATGATCTCAGTATCTCCGGAAATATAAATTCTCTTGCCCCCAAAATTAATCACATAACCATTCCCATTCCCTTTGGGATGATACGAGATTCCATCCGCTCCAACATTGACAATATTATAGGCGGGGATAGCTTCAATCTTAAAATTCCCGATAATTTTAGATTCACCATTTTTTAATACTTCACCATTTTTAACAAGTCCCTTTGCGCTTTTATTGACTATTATTTTAGTTTCGGGTTTTGCGATAAATTCAATCGATGCTGTGCTAAGGTGATCACTATGTTCATGTGTAATAAGAATTATGTCGGCCTTTGGCAGTGTCTTGAAATCTACATGCTGTGCTAACGGATCAACATAAATCACCTTATGACCGGCTTCAATTAAAAGAGTGGCATGCCCTATGAATGAGAACACCAGATTGCCAAGTTCTGTTTTTATAGTGTCTTTCTGAATCGGTTTTGCCGGATTGGCAGCTTCGCTATTGCCATTCCAACAAGTTAATAAAACAAAGCTAAAAATTAGCACTATTCTCTGCATCTCTTTCGGTTTTTAAATAACTTCCGAAGGTACAAAAAATTAAAACATAATTTATATTAGTTCTTAATAATGTTTATTTTCTAAATTCCCTGATTAACTAATTCCTACTAATAATATCTTCCATGATCCCTTTATTCTGTTCCAGAACCTCTAAATACCGTATTTGAGCCAATGTTCTGACAAGATTGTGGCCGGGGTAATCAGTTTTGTAATAAGTATCTCCATTGAGATAATCTGTAAAAAACCGCATCGCCTGTTCCCAGGCCATATAGCGGCACGAAAATGGAAGCAGATCAAGCTCATTGGAGGAAAGAAAAGACCTTGCCTCAGACAAATAACCCTGGGCAAAACCCTTGTAAATTTCCTCGTTGAATTCAATTTTCGTAAGATCGGGTTCGTCCTCCGGAGCTTTATTTCCTAAACTTCGGATTGAATCTCCAAAATCATAAAGTGCCGAACCGGGCATAACTGTATCAAGATCAATTATGCACAATGTATTTCCTTCCTGATCAAAGAGAATATTGTTGATCTTCGTGTCGTTATGGGTGATGCGCAAGGGGATTGTTTTATTATCCAGACCACGTTGCAATGCGGTCATTTCATCGGCTCTGCCAAGGATTTTATCAACCTGTAGCTGATGGTCACTTACCCGTCCGGCAGGGTCATTGAGGATTGCGGTTTTAAAGTCGTTCAATCGGGAAATGCCATTGTGGAAATTCGGAATCGTTTCGATTAACAACTCTCCCGGCAGATCTGCCAGTTGTTTTTGAAAGTGACCGAATGCCTGTGCTGCTTTAAAAGCCTGCTCAGGTTTTTGAATGTAATCAACAACCTGGCAATCGGCAATAAACAAAAATAGGGTCCAGAAATTACCATCCTCATCATTGACGAACATTTCTCCATCTTTCGATGCAACATAGGTCATCACTTTGCGCTCCACTTCACTGGCTCCCGAGGCAATAAGCTGATTACGGATATGGTCGGTGGTGATAACGATATTGTTCATCATCCCAGGCACATTCTTGAATATTTTATGGTTTTTGCGCTGAAGCATATAATCGGAACCCCCTTCCGGCAAAGTTTTCACCAAATAGGTGTCATTTATCAGACCATTCCCATAGGCAACAATTTCGTTGAAAGTTATATCGATATCAAATTTGGATATTAATCCGGATAAAAGTGAGGTGTTCATATATTTATTTTTTTAGTTTAGTTATTTTGAAAGTTTTTATTTCAACCAGATCCTCTGTTCAGAATCCAGCTCATAGTCAGTTAACTCCATAAATTTTCGGGATATGCACCCGATGAAATAAGCTCTTTAATCCGATTCTGTACAATAGGTTTGTCTTGTTTATAAGTTACTCCAAACCAGGGTGAATCACATTGAATAACCTTGGTCTTGATAACACCTTTTACGATTTGGTCGTTGATTAGATACGGTATAAAATATTCCGATTTTAACTCATTTCCGTAATGTTCAAAGAATTCCTTAAATCCGTCATTCAAATATTGAAAAACATTAGGCTTAAGTCCCCAGAAATTCATCGACACAGGGGTATTTTCATTAATTCTGGTTCGGCTATCATCTTCGTAAAAGTAAATTCCATCTTCATCCCTTTGAATTTTTATCCTTTCTACTACGGTAGTAAGATATCCCTGCGGATCAGTATTACAAACTCCACGTGATACGGTGCCAAATTCCGAAAGGGTGTTAGCAACATTATAACCAACCATTGAATACTCATTATCATCTTTTGAGTTGGTTAGAAATTCGGCCATCACCAGATAGGCATTCCTTCCATAGAAATCATCCGCATTAATAACTGCCATGGGTCCATTAACCTCCTTCTCGGCCATCATCGTAGCGTGTGAAGTTCCCCACGGTTTTTCCCGTTCCGGATTCAAAATTGATCCTTCAGGAATTTTATCCAGTGACTGGTAAACATATCTAATTTCTATGCGCCCTTTGAGTTTGGGTTCAAATTTGGCTTTGAACTCCTGCGCAAAATCGGTTCTTATGACAAAAACAACTTTCCCAAATCCGGCCCTGATCGCATCATAGAGCGAATAGTCTATGATCGCTTCTCCATTGGGCCCGACTTCATCCAATTGTTTAAGTCCACCGTAGCGACTTCCCATTCCGGCTGCAAGAATTACTAATGTAGGTTTCATACGTAAATTTATTTTGAGATTGCAGTATTATATTTTTCCAATTTATTGCTTCAGACATTTTACTAGCAGGCCATATTTTCTATTCAACAGAGGGCAGACAAAAATATTTAAATTTACCTATTAAACAAAGGAAATTATAACAGCTGTCTTCTCTGCCGGTGGTGCTTTATTAAACAGTATCAATCTCTGTGTTTTGTTCAGTGAGGTTATTTCTCCTTCTCTTCTTCCTTGTACCAACCCGAGTACATGTGGTAATTATTTGCAATGCGGTTGATTTCACCCTCAAGCAATTGCGGGCTGACATCCTTGATTTTTCGTGCCGGGGAACCTGCATACACAGCTCCCGATTCAATGATCGTACCTTTTGTAACTACCGCCCCTGCAGCTATTATGGAATCACTGTGAATGATCGCATCATCGAGTATAACTGAATTAATTCCAATCAGGACATTGTCATGAATGGTGCATCCATGTACCACCGCACCGTGCGCAATTGATACATTATTCCCGATCGTGGTAGGGGACTTCCGGTAGGTGGCATGAATAACTGCATTGTCCTGAATATTCACATTGTTGCCGATTTTGATATAATGAACATCTCCGCGAAGCACTGCGCCATACCAGATACTGCAATTATCACCTAAGGTAGTGTCGCCAATTATCACCGCATTTTCAGCAAGCCAGCAATCCTGTCCAAAAACGGGTGTTTTTCCACGAAGCGATTTTATTATAGCCATTCTATTAAAATTGTTAAATTTGCATACCAAAGTTATTGACTCCAAAATTACTAATATGCACTCAATATAGTAAGGTCTATTCAGTTTTAAATTATTATTTAATTTTATGGTAGGTACAAAAATTATTGAACTGGAAGAGGTAGCAATTCGGTTTTCTGGAGACTCCGGCGACGGAATGCAGTTAACCGGAGCACTTTTTTCAGACACTTCAGCATTATTTGGCAATGACATCTCCACATTTCCCGATTATCCCTCAGAGATACGGGCACCGCAAGGGACTATTGGAGGGATCTCCGGTTTTCAGGTCCAGTTCGGGAATGGAAAAATCAAAACTCCGGGCGATTTTGCCCATGTTTTGGTGGCTATGAATCCCGCGGCAGTAAAGGCGAATGCCAACTTCATGCGACCGGGTGGGACCATCTTTTATGACGTGGACAGTTTTACTCAAAAGAACTTTGATAAGGCGAAGTTGAAAACTGATGATCCCTTTACCGAATGTAACCTCGATGATTTTATTAAGGTCGCTGTGCCAATTACCAGTATGACCAGAGAAGCTCTTAAAGATCTCGATATCGATAATAAGAGTATACTTCGCAGCAAAAATATGTTTGCCCTTGGATTAATTTGCTGGGTATTTAGTAAACCTCTTGATTATATTGAAAAATTTATCCAGCGTAAATTCGCCAAGAGTCCGGTCGTTGTGGAAACCAATCTAAGAGTTTTGCATGCGGGTTGGAATTATGGGTTGACACTCGAACACCTGACTCCCCGTTATATTGTCCATCCTGCAGAAATTGAAAAGGGAACTTACCGTAATATCAATGGAAACCTCGCTACAGCATGGGGCCTTCTGGCTGCTTCCCATAAGGCTGGGCTCGATCTGTTTATTGGCTCATATCCCATTACCCCGGCTACTGAAATCCTTCAGGCATTGGCAGACCGCAAAGACCTGGGCGTTAAAAGCTTCCAGGCTGAGGATGAGATCGCTGGAATTTGTACCGCGATTGGAGCTTCATTCGCCGGAAAACTAGCCGTCACAACCACTTCAGGACCTGGATTCGCTCTCAAATCCGAAGCCTTGGGTCTTAGTGTGATGGCCGAATTGCCCCTGGTCGTTGTTAATGTACAACGTGGAGGCCCATCTACCGGACTACCAACCAAAACTGAACAATCCGATTTACTCCAAACACTATATGGTCGAAATGGTGAAAGCCCGTTGGTGGTGATTGCTGCATCAACCCCTTCAGATTGCTTCCATTTTGCTTTTACCGCTGCCAAAATTGCACTCGAACGAATGGTTCCTGTGGTCCTGTTAACTGACGGATTTCTTGGAAACGGCTCCGAGCCCTGGAAAATCCCGAAATTTAATGAACTTCCTTCTATCACTCCACGTATCGCTACCGATCCGACAACCTTTAAACCATACTCTCGCGACGAAAAAACGTTGGCTCGCCAATGGGCTTTCCCCGGAATGGATGGTTATCAGCACCGTATTGGTGGGCTCGAAAAAGATGCCGCAGGTAATGTGAGTCACGATCCAATGAACCATCAGCGGATGACCGATATCCGCGAAGCTAAGGTGAACAGGGTTGTGGAAATGATCCCTGACATTGTAATTGACGGCGATCAGCAGGGCGATTTGCTGGTCGTAGGCTGGGGAGGAACTTTAGGCTATCTGGATGGCGCATTTCGCGAAATGCAAACAAAAGGTGCCCGGGTGGGATTAGCTCATTTTAACTATATCAAACCACTTCCTGCAAATACGGCAACTGTTTTTTCAAAATTTAAGAAAATTGTCGTTTGCGAACTCAATTTAGGCCAGTTTGCCGGTTATCTCCGCGATAAAGTTCCCGGCTTCCATTATTATCAGTTTAATAAAGTACAGGGACTGCCATTCACCGTGCAGGAATTAGTTGAAAATTTTGAAAAGATTCTGGAGGAAAAATAATGACTGAAATATTAGAATATACCATAAAAGATTTCAAGAGCGAAAATGAAGTTCGCTGGTGCCCTGGTTGTGGTGACCATGCCGTTTTGAATTCTATTCAAAAAGCAATGGCTAATCTTGGGGTCCGGCAGGAAGATTTTGCCGTCATTTCCGGTATCGGATGCTCTTCAAGATTCCCTTATTACATGAGTACTTACGGCTTTCATACCATTCACGGTCGGGCAGCTGCTGTGGCTTCGGGGGTTAAATGTGCAAATCCTAAACTCTGTGTTTGGGAGATCACCGGCGATGGTGATGCCTTAGCCATTGGTGGAAACCATTTTATCCATTGCATCAGAAGAAATATTGATCTCAATATTATTCTGTTCAATAATAAAATCTACGGTTTAACAAAAGGACAGTATTCACCTACTTCCGACAGGGGCGCTGTGACCAAAACATCCCCACAAGGGACTATTGAAAGTCCGTTTATCCCGGGACAATTGATTCTGGGTGCCGGGGGCTCATTCTTTGCCAGAGCTGTCGATAATAATATTAAGCACTCGCAGCAGGTTTTTGAGGATGCAGCAAGGCACCAGGGAACTTCGGTAGTCGAGGTTTTACAGAATTGTGTCATCTTTAATGATGGAATTCATGCCGAAATTTCAGATCCTAAAATGAGAGATGAACGTCAGATCTTTTTGAAGCATGGTGAACCAATGATCTTTGGAAATCAAAAAGATAAAGGTTTGATTTTGAGTAGATCAGGGCTGAAGGTTGCTGTAATCGGCCAGAACGGCATCACACTCGATGATATTCTGTTTCATGATGTTACTGAGCCCAATGGTTACATCCATCAACAACTTATCGGAATGAAATTACCCGACTTTCCTGTGGCAATGGGAGTTATTCGTGCTGTCGAGGCTCCGGTTTATGACCAGCTGCTGGAAGAACAGATTGCAGCAGTGCAAAGTAAATCTAAAATAAAATCGATCGACGATCTGCTAAGCAGCGGAAATACCTGGGTTGTGGAATAAATTAGTTATATTATTTTTTTGAAAAGGGGCTAAGGTCCCTTTTCTGCTTTAATATCGTTTTTTAATTAACTTTAAGGGGTAATATTCTGACTCAGTTGTCCTATGGATAAATTAGAAAATATATCAATATCAGCTATTTACAAACGAAGGAAAACCGATCGGGATATCTTTCAGGAACTCATGCCAAATAAAGTGAAAGAGGTTTTGCTTTTTGCCACACTTTATGATTCCTATGCCATTGAACGGGAGGGTCAGTTCTCAGACAAAATATTTGGTGAATATCTCCAGCTAAATTTATATGCAGCTCCTCGGTTTACCAGCGTTAATGCTGAAGAGGATGTAGTAAAAATCCTTAATACCCGACATTTCGACCTCGCTATAATTATGGCAGGTGTCGATAAAGAGTTGCCGCTTCGGGTGGTTGAGGAGATTAATGGGTCAAAACCACGTATTCCGATATTATTACTTGTAAATAACAACAGTGATGTCCGTTTCTTTAAACTGGCATCCGACCGTATTCCCGCAATTGACCGGGTCTTTGTCTGGAATGGCAATTCGAACGTTTTCCTTGCGATGATCAAATACATTGAGGACAAGAAAAATGTGGCCAGGGATACCCGTCTGGGGGGAGTTCGTATAATCCTTTTAGTGGAAGATTCAATCAAATACTATTCCCGTTATTTACCCCTGCTTTTTTCAAGTGTAATGACTCAAACACAAGCCCTCGTGTCAGATGAGTCAACGGATGAACTGCATAAAATATTTAAGTACAGGGCTCGTCCCAAAGTGCTGTTGGTTAGTACCTATGAGGATGCCGTTGAGTTGATTCATGAATATAAAGAGAATCTTCTTTGTGTAATTTCGGATGTTAAATTTTCCCGAAACGGAATTAATGATGAAGATGCAGGAATAGAACTTCTTAAATTTGTTAAGCAATCGCTGCGTTATCCAATCCCATTGCTTTTACAATCGCATGATATTTCAAACTCCGTAAGAGCTGAAGAGATTCATGCCGGATTTATAAATAAAAATTCGGATACCCTATCTCATGATATTAATAAGTTTATTAATAGTAATTTGGGATTCGGGGATTTTATCTTTCGGAATAATGCCGGCAAACAAATAGGGGTAGCTAGAAATCTTCATGAATTCGAAAAGCTTATTGCCGAAGTTCCTGTTGAATCATTATTTTACCATGGAAAGTCGAACGATTTCTCAACCTGGCTTGTGGCACGTGGGGAGATTAATATTGCAGAAAGATTAATTCCGTATAAAACAGAAGATTTTGATGATCCTTCAAAACTTAGGGATATTTGTCTGAGTGTGTTTGCCGATGTGCACGAGAAAAGAAACCGGGGACGCATAATTAATTTCGATCCGTTACTTTTGAAAGGAACCCGTTATATTGTAAGAATGGGATTAGGCTCCTTGGGAGGAAAGGGGAGGGGCCTCGCTTTTATGTGCAATCTGGTGGAGAATATCGACATGAAGGCCTTGCTACCCGGCATAAATATCCGGATGCCTGCGACAACAATTATTGGAGCTATTGAGTTTGATAATTTCATGGAGGCAAATAATCTCTATGATGTAGCCTATCATCAAACCGATTTTAATCTGGTAAATGAGCAGTTCTTAAAAGCTGAACTAAGCAATTCGCTCAATGAGAAATTATTGCAATATATTCGTCAGGTTAATCAACCCCTCGCGGTTAGATCTTCAGGTCTTTTTGAAGATTCTTTGCTTCAGCCATTTTCAGGGGTCTATTCTACCTTTTTGATTCCCAATTGTCATCCCGATGAAAATGTGCGGTTTGAACAACTCCGTACTGCGGTGAAACTGGTATATGCCTCCGTATTTAGTGACGAAGCCCGTGCCTATTTTAATGCTGTCAATTATAAAATTGAAGAGGAAAAAATGGCTGTAGTCATTCAGCCTGTTGTAGGAAAGAATCACAATCAGAAATTTTATACCGATATCAGTGGTGTTGCACAATCCTATAATTACTATCCCTATGCTTACATGGAACCGGAAGATGGTTTTGGCGTCATTGCAGTTGGTTTGGGACAGGCAGTGGTGGGTGGCGAGAAAGCCTTCCGCTTTTGCCCTAAATACCCGGCATTAAATAATAGTTCTGTCGCCGATCAGCTTCGGGATTCGCAACGCGATTTTTATGCAATTGATATGAATTATACTGATTTCGACCTTACCATGGAGGGAGAAATGGCTGCAATAAGAAAATTTAAAATCAGTGAAGCTGAGAAAGATGGCGTTCTTGACCATTGTGCGTCAACCTATAGCCGCGAAAACGATTACCTCACTCCGGGTATTGGATCTCCCGGTCCCAGGGTGATTAACTTTGCCAATATCCTTGAATATCAACATATACCACTGGCAGATACCCTTATGTTGCTTCTCAGGCTTTTTAAACAGGCTATGGGCGCCCCGGTGGAGATGGAATATGCCCTGGATCTTCAAAATGGTGAGAATGAATGGCCTACCTTTTATTTGCTCCAACTTAAACCGCTGATTCGCAGGGAAGCTGAAACTGAAATTGAACTTGGAACACTCGATAATTCTAAACTTTTATTATTGTCGGCTAAAGGAATGGGAAATGGAAAAATAAGTGGTATCTCCGATGTGGTTTATGTCGATATTGATCATTTTGACAGAACAAAGACCATCGAAATTGCAGCTGAGATTGCGGCTGTAAACAAAACATTTAATGAAGTCAATCACCAGTTTATTCTCATCGGCCCCGGCAGATGGGGAACCAGAGACCAATACACAGGCATTCCCGTTAATTGGCCTCAAATAAATAATGCTCGCGTGATTGTAGAGATAGGATTGCCAAATTATCCGCTTGAGGCATCCCTGGGTTCCCATTTCTTTCATAATGTAACCTCAATGAATGTCGGATATTTTTCTGTTGCCGATATTAATGGTTCCGATTTTGTAAAGTACGATTTGCTCAGGCAACAGGAGGTTATCTGGAAAGGGAAATATGTAAAACATGTTAGATTTAAAAATAATCTCGAAATATTAATGGATGGACGTAAACGAACCGCAGCTATTCGGTTTTAAGTTAAGAGAATAACATGTTGTTATATTTCGATTACTACTTTCTCATAGATCGGAATATCATTAATAATTAAGGAGTTAAGTGTTATCCTAATGGAATATTCAACCACTTCGTGGCTGGGGTTATATGTGCATTTGGTTTCCCGCCGGTTGCGCAAGCTTCACCGGCGGTTATTGAAATTCAACCACTTCGTGGCTTGGGTTGTTGATCGTTATTTTACCCCCGGTTACGCAAGCTTCACCGGGGGTTATTGAAATTCAACCACTTCGTGGCTTGGGTTGTTGATCGTTATTTTACCCCCGGTTACGCAAGCTTCACCGGGGGTTATTGAAATTTAACCACTTCGTGGCTGGGGTTGTTGATCGTTATTTTACCCCCGGTT